>JANPLP010000659.1:0-4498 GCA_031426595.1 Planctomycetia bacterium
GGAGGAGCATAGCTGTCCCCCAAATCGCCGCTCGCAAGTTGCCCAGGGGGAGGCGTGGCAGGTGTGTTGGCCGCTTCAGAGGGAGGCAGCTTGCTTACCGAAACGCGATATTGACCAGGGACCGCGCCATCCCTAGGTTGAAACATCGATAATTCGTACTTGCCTTCTGAATCCGTCGTACCGATTGCGTTCTCTTTGCCTTCCGCCAGTTGGAAAGTAACCATCGCGCCATTAACCGCTTTACCTTTGTACATCACTGTTCCGGAAACCGGATACGTCTTTGGAAATCCACTACCGGCTCCGCACCCGATCACGGACAAGCAGACCAAGACGAGCGCAACGTGGCAGTACCTTTGAATCATGTTTCCCTCAAATTCAATGTTTCAGTGAAGCTGGAAAGAAAGTGAGTGCAGTCACTTAGCAACTGCACTCACGATAAAAGTTAGATGATCTCGAACTTGCGATTAATTTTCCAAAGAGACGGTTTCGCCGCCACTCTTTGAGCCCATCGCGCCCCAGACACCGTAAACGCTAGGTCCCGAATCTGGCTGAGCGATATTCAGATTGCCTGTATCAACGCTCTGGCTGATGAAGCGAACTGAACCGTCGGCGAGTCCGATGTTTACGCCACCGGTGTGACGGCTACTCGCAGGTAGTGCAACGTTGTTTGAATCGGCGTTTCCATTGCCGTCCTGCTCACATCCCGGAGCGTTGGGTGGAAGTACCGTATTGAATCCAACACGTTCTGGTTGACCATCGGTCCAAAGCGAGCCGAAGCGGCCCTTAACGGAGACACCTGCATTGAAGTAAATCCCCGACGATGTTGTTAAGCACAAGCGTGGCGCCGCGATCATGCCTGCGACATTCATCGCTGTTCCGTGTTGATTCAGAACTTGATTTGCGACAACTGTCGACACACCTATGTCGGCTCGCAATCTTTCACTGAAGGCAACTGTGTTGCTCGTTCCGTCGGTGATCTCAGCGATCTTAACGCCGATGGTCGATGGGAAGATACCACGCACGACCGTGTTGTCGCGGATGTTTACGACATCATCGCCCACACAGAATGCATAATTGTTGATTTGCGTACGAGCAGGTGAATTAAATGTTGTGCCGTCTGATGGGCAAGTTAGAAAGCCTGGGGAGACGTTCCAAACGGCCCAGCCGGCCCACGCCGCCGGTCCGCCGGGGCTAATCGGTGCTGCACCTGCCTGGATTTGCTGATACAGAGGACCCTGCTCCACGTACGGAAGAAGAGCTACGAAGCCCGCGAGACGGCCACCATTATTCGACACGCGTTCGGTGCCAGCAAAAGCGTGATTCGTGCCACCTTTACGAGCTGGGAAGCGCTTGTAAGCGCTTTCGTAAGTGTGCAAAGCAAGCGATAGCTGCTTCACAGAATTGGAGCACTGCATACGTCGTGCTGCTTCCCGCGCGGCTTGGACCGCAGGCAGGAGGAGGCCAACTAAGATGCCAATGATTGCGATAACAACCAGAAGTTCGACAAGGGTAAAACCCATCGTCTTGGAAGGAGAACGTTTCGTCATTAACTGACTCCAAAGAAAAAGTAGAGCACGTACCGATTAGTAAAAAAGGCGATCAGGCCCCAGTCTAATCCTTAGTTGCAATTCGAGACAGATTAACGCCGCGCTAAATGCATTAAAAATGCGTAAGCGACCCCTACGATCAGAAAGCGGGGCGAATTCTAACGAAGAGCTAGTAGATCCCGAGATTGGCGAAACTTCGGCAAGCCGTTGCAATGAACGTGGTCTACCGTCGATTTTATGTAGGCGATCGGTGCTTGGTATTGTGCGCCGAGGCGACTACTCGACTGCCGCGGTTGCTTGGTGGTATCCGTAAAACCTCCGACACAGCGACCGCAGTTACATGTGAGAGGTTGTGTAGCTGGATCCGCGAATGAACCGGCGCGGGTCATACGAGCACATGGTCATTTCACAGCCTTCGCAGTTCTCGTAGAGATCCGAACTGAAGAGGGCCATTAAAAACGTAAGCTCGAATAGTGGATCGTTGTTAGGCTATCGCATTTCTCGACCTGATCGCTGCGGTGGCTTGCGGTAGAGTCAGCGGTGCGAATGGGGGGCTTCGATGGTATATTGGTTACGATCATTGCGTGGACTTTTTCCTGCGGCTGACTAAAACTCAACTTTCCATGGCGAGCTAAATATGGTGATGCGGCGAACGGGAATATTACGAACTCTCTGGTGCTCAATGTTGGTGATGACGTTCGTATACTCCGCAGGAGATGCCAAGTATCTGTTTGCAGACAATTGGGGGCACTGGCGCGGCAAGGATGGGAATGGAGTTGCGGAAGGCAAACCACCGGTCGAGTTTAGCTCCACTAAAAATGTGAAGTGGCAAGTTGAAATTCCGGGCGCCGGCTCAGGCTCACCGGTGGTTTGGGGCGATCAGGTATTTGTGACCACCTCGGTGCCCGGTGCACAGCCGCAGCAATTGAAGTTTCAGTTGCACTGCTACGCGCGGGCGACTGGAAAACTGCTGTGGCAGAAAACAGCCGTCGAAGCGATCCCGCATCAGGAAACACATAGCACCAGCAGTCATGCGCCTGCTTCCCCTTGCACGGATGGCCAACACGTTTACGCGCATTTCGGTTCGCGCGGATTGTTCTGTTACACGATGAACGGCGAGCTCAAATGGAAACGCGAGTTCGGCAAAATGGAGACTCGCAATAGTTTCGGTGAAGGGAGTTCTCCGACCATTACGGGTCCGATGCTGCTTGTACCGTGGGATCATGAAGGGCCTTCAGCGCTCTACGCGTTGAACAAGCTGACGGGTGAGACGATCTGGGAAACCAAGCGCGACGAACCTACTTGTTGGGCAACTCCGCTGGTCGTCGAGCACGCAGGCAAGAAGCAAGTGGTCATGAACGGACAGAACTTCGCACGCAGTTATGATCTTGAAACTGGCAAAGAACTTTGGCGCTGCAGCGGACAAACTGAACGTCCCTGCGCGTCAGCGGTGGCAATGGAAGGTCTCGTATTCGTGGGCAGCGGGTTTCGCGGCGCGTTTCTCGGTGCATTTAAACTTGACGGGAAAGGGGATATCGCGGGGACGAAGAGCGTTGCGTGGAGTCTCGATCGTGACACGCCCGATGTGGCTTCTCCGTTGCTCTCCGGCGGTCGGCTTTATTTCTACAAAGGTAAGTCGGGCCAGTTAACCTGCGTGGATGCTCGTACCGGCAAGGTGCACTACGCAGCGGTTCGTGTGCCCGGGATGAACAGCACCTACGCTTCTCCGGTGGCTGCAGGGGGGCATGTTTATTTGACGGATCGTAGCGGAACGATTGTCGTGATCGAAGATTCGCCCACTTTCAAAGTGGTCGCAAGTAATGCACTCGGCGAAGGGGTCGACGCAACTCCGGCGATTGTTGGCAGCGAGATCTTCATTCGCAGCGCGCAGCACCTTTTTTGCATCGCTGAGTAACTCGCCACGATTGAACTGCGTTGTGGTCGTGTTAGGCTATCGACTTGCACCCACTAACGTTACTTTCTGAATTCCTCTCTGAACTCAGACCGTCGGCTTGCGGCACGGCGGTTTAGTTCTATTGCATCAAGGCTTAGTCATGCGAACTATTCTGGCTCTAGATCAAGGGACGACAAGTTCTCGAGCGATTCTGTTCGATCAGTCTGGGAGTGTGGTCGGGACCGCTCAGCGAGAGTTTAAGCAGTTCTATCCTCAAAGCGGCTGGGTAGAGCATGATGCGACTGAGATCTGGAATACGCAGTTGCAGGTGGCGCGCGAGGTGTTGGCGAAATGCAACGTGGCAGCAACCGATATTGCAGCGATTGGCATTACAAACCAACGCGAAACTACGGTGGTCTGGAATCGTAAAACGGGACTTCCTATCCATCCGGCGATTGTTTGGCAGGACCGGCGAACTGCTGGTTTTTGCGATGACTTGCGTGGTCGTCGACCTGACATGTCTGATTTCATTGCAGCCAGAACGGGCTTGGTGATCGATGCTTACTTTTCCGGAACGAAGCTGCGATGGCTGTTGGATAATGTGGCGGGCGCGCGAGAGCAAGCTGAACGCGGTGAGCTGGCGTTTGGAACGATCGACAGTTGGTTGTTATGGAACCTCAGCGGCGGTCGCTTGCATGTGACGGATATCAGCAACGCATCGCGCACGATGTTGATGAACTTGGAGACGGGAAACTGGGACGACGAATTGCTGGAACTGTTGAGCATACCGCGAGCAATGCTACCCACGATCCGTAGTACCAGTGAAGTCTACGGTGAGTCATCGGCTGAGTGCCTGGGCGCAGCGATTCCTCTGGGCGGCGCTGCCGGAGACCAGCAAGCTGCGCTGTTTGGTCAAAACTGCACACGACACGGGATGGCAAAGAACACTTATGGTACCGGTTGCTTCATGTTGATGAACATTGGAGAGCAACCGCAGCGCTCGAAATTGAATCTGCTGACCAGCGTTGCGTGGAGGACTTCGAAGGGCTTGAATTAC
>JANPLP010000660.1:0-2447 GCA_031426595.1 Planctomycetia bacterium
CAGCGTCCAGCATCGATGGTGGGAAATCGACATCAGCTATTACGAGATCAAGCTTATGGAGTTTTTCGGATTGGCAAGCGATGTGATTCCGCCACGCAACCGCCGCCAAGGGCATCGCGAGAACAAAGAGCCGCTGCCAACCGACGTCGCTGCTTGATGTCGGTTGCTTGATGTCGGTTGCTTGGCTCCAGCGCAGGCAACAACTCCAAATGGCTATTGCCCAAGAACTAGTGATCAATGGACCTTGGCTTATTTGCCCACAAGCGGGCCAGCGCCGGCGATGAGAGGTGTACTTTGGTCGGCGAATTTCAGGAAGTTCTTGTGGAATAGCGTCGCTAATCTCTGAGCGGTGGCGTCGTAAGCGGCCGCATCGGACCAGGTTCGCTTGGGTTGCAGCATATCACTTGGAACATTGCTGCAAGTTGTCGGGACTTCGAAACCGAAATTTGGGTCGATCACAAACTCAGCGCTGCTCAGTTCGCCCGCATGGATGGCATCAATAATGTGACGAGTATGAGCAAGCGCCATGCGTTTGCCAACTCCGTAAGCTCCACCGCTCCAGCCCGTGTTAAGCAACCAGACGTCGGTCCCGCAGGACGCGATTTTGTTGGCTAGTAACTCGGCGTATTTCGCTGGATGCCAGACCATAAACGCAGCTCCGAAACAGGTCGAGAAAGTGGCGGTGGGCTCGCTGACACCCATCTCAGTACCAGCGACTTTTGCCGTGTAGCCGCTGACAAAATGATACATGGCCTGCTCAGGCGTTAACTTGCTTACCGGAGGGAGCACTCCGAACGCATCGCAAGTTAGGAAGACGATGTTCTTGGGATGGCCGCCCACACAAGGCAGTTTCGCTCGCGGAATGAACTCGATCGGATAAGCCACACGAGTGTTCTCGGTAATGGACGCATCGCCAAAGTTCACTCGATGCGTCGACTCGTCGTAGACCACATTCTCGAGGACTGAACCAAAGCGAATGGCATTGAAGATTTCGGGCTCGCTTTCGGGGGTGAGATTGATCACTTTCGCATAGCATCCCCCTTCAATATTGAACACACCTTCGTTGGACCAGCAATGTTCATCATCGCCGATCAGTTGGCGATTCGGATCGGCAGAGAGAGTTGTTTTCCCCGTGCCAGAAAGGCCGAAAAACAAAGTCACGTCGCCGCTCGTACCCTCGTTTGCTGAACAATGCATCGACAGAACCCCTTGCTTGGGCATGAGGTAGTTCATGATGGTGAACACACCTTTTTTCATTTCTCCGGCGTATTGCGTACCGAGTATCACAAACTCACGCTGCTCGAAACTCAAATCGATGCTAGTCGTGCTAGTCATTTGATTTGTGTATGGATTGGCTGGGAAGTAACCAGAGTTGTAGATGACATAGTCGGGCTCACCGAATTCTTCTAACTCCGCGTCGCTGGGCCGAATCAACATGTTCTGCATAAACAGCGCGTGGTAAGCGCTCGAACAAATGACTCGGATTTTCAGTCGGTAACGTGGATCCCAGCCAGCGTATCCATCGGTTACGAAGATTTGCGCGCGTGTATTTAAGTAGTCCCGAGCTCGCTGTCGGTTGATCAGAAAGGATCGTTCGGTCAAGCGAATGTTGACATCGCCCCACCAAATATCGTCCGCCGTTTCAGGTGATTCAACAATGCGTTTGTCTTTGGGACTGCGGCCGGTTTTGTCACCGCTACGTGTCGCGAGCGCACCGCTGGATGCGATAGCGGCATCATGGTTGAGAATCGCATGTTCGTACAGTCGAGCGGGCGTGGCGTTGCGGATGATTTCTTTGACGGTAATGCCAAAGTTTTTCAGATTGAATGCGTTATCCATGTGAATTCCGTGGTAGCGATGTTGCTTCTGTCGCCTTGGTAAGCGACTTCGTTGGTTCTACCGATCCGCCTTCGGCCTGAAACAAGTCATTCTGCGCGCCGGCGCAGCATTCCGCGACTCATGTCCCAGTCCGATTATTGTTGCACATTGAGCGAACTCGAACAGTCGCCCTTGCCAACAGAGAGATCGCAGTTTCCATTGCGCGCTGAAGTGCACACTCAGGCAACGGAAGCCGCAGATCAACATTCACATACTTCGACATTCACATACTTCGACAGCCGAACAAGTAGCCGAACCGGTTGCGCCATTCCCAGCCACACGAACTGTGGCTGGGTGGCATAAAGTTGAACGGGCCTGCAAAACACCGGCTAGTTACAGTTTGCCGGGTTTACTGCTTCCCAGAAATTTTGAGAGGTTTACTGTTTGCTAGGAATTTACTGTTTGCTCGGAACGTAGTCTTGCCACATCCAAACCAAAGTATCGGCCAAAGTGTGCTCGAAAACCTTTCCATCGCAATGTCGTGTGCCGCGACTAAAGACGTAACGGTAGTCGTATCCTTTCGCTTTCAGTGCTTCCGCGGTGCGTTCGTTGGCCATCACCCAGTTGTG
>JANPLP010000661.1:0-8950 GCA_031426595.1 Planctomycetia bacterium
CGGAAAAAATTCCCCGACGAATCGCCTGAAGCTGTAAAGGACTTTGAGGCAATGACGCGCGCTTATTGGGGCACGCTGGAAAGCGTGGACGATAGCGTGGGGCGCCTCTACGAATTGTTGCAAGAGCGCGGCGAGCTGGACAATACCATCATCGTTTTCATGAGCGATAACGGTCTCCTCAACGGCGAACATGGCATGGTCGACAAACGCACTGCGCACGAGCCGAGTATTCGTATTGTGCAAGTCGTACGCTACCCCGGACTTGTAAAGCCTGACCAGCCGAAGGTCGTCGAGCAACAGGTGCTGACCGTCGACATGGCTCCAAGCCTGCTGCAACTCTGCGGTGTGCCCGCGCTCGAAAACATTCAAGGCAAAAGCTGGGCGAAGCTAGTGCGCGAGGGTGATGATAGTTGGCGCAAATCGTTTCTTTATTACTACAACTACGAGAAGCAGTTCCCTTATACTCCTAACATTCGCAGCGTTCGCACTGAGACCTGGAAATACACCCGTAGCCCGCACGGAGATGGCGGTCCCGACCGTCATCCTGCCGAGCTTTACAATATTGAGTTCGACCCTGAGGAGCGTCATAACCTTGCTGGGAATCCCAAATACGCGCGCGTGGTAAAAGAGATGCAGAGCGAACTAGTGGGCGCGATGAAGCAAGTTGGACTTTCTCCAGAGAACGATAAAATGCCGCTCGACGAAGGGATCAAATCCGACCTACCCGACCAGAAAATCCGCTGACCGAAGGAAGCCCATGAAACGCGTCATTTACACTACGCTCGCGATCTTCTCGCTGCTTTGCGTTCCGCTAGTTGCAGCGGAAAAGCCCAACATCGTCTTCATCCTCGCTGATGATTTGGGGTACTCCGATCTCGGCTGTTATGGCGGGGAGATCAAGACACCCAACCTGGACTCGTTGGCAGCGAACGGTCTGCGGTTCACACAGTTCTACAACACGGCCCGTTGTTGGCCTACGCGAGGCGCGCTGCTCACTGGTTATTACGCGCAGCAGATTCATCGCGACAAGCTGCCCGAGGTCGCTGGCGGTGGTCAAGGTGTCCGGCAGAAGTGGGCGAGGCTGCTACCGGACTTCCTTAAGTCCGTGGGCTATCGCAACTACCATAGCGGCAAGTGGCATATTGACGGCAAGGTGCTCGACGGCGGCTTCGATCGCTCGCTCGACATGAGAAACCAAGGTAACTTCTTCACTGCCAAGGGCAATTCTATCGATGATGTGCCCGTGGAGGTGCCCGCTGATGAAAGCGGATACTACAGCACAACTGCCACTGCAGACCACGCCATCGACTGCTTGAGGGACCATGCCGCGAATCATGCGACCAAGCCATTCTTTCATTACCTAGCCTTCATCTCGCCGCATTTTCCGCTGCATGCCTTGCCGCAGGACATTGCGAAGTATCGTGACGAGTATCTCGATGGCTGGGACAAGCTGCGGGAAGCTCGTTTTGCGCGTCAGAAGGAACTGGGACTCGTAACAACCGACTTGTCAGTGCTGGAGCGCGAGGTTGGGCCGCCGTATGCCTTCCCGGAAGCGATCGCAAAACTTGGACCTGGCGAGGTGAACCGACCGCTGCCGTGGAGCGAACTCACTGACGAGCAGCGCCGTTTCCAGGCTACCAAAATGGCCATCCATGCCGCGATGGTCGACCGCATGGACTGCGAGATTGGTCGCGTCATTGCGCAGCTCAAGGCGATGAATGCTTTCGACAACACGCTGATCTGCTTCGCATCGGACAACGGCGCCAGCGCCGAGATCATGGTGCGCAGCGGCGGCCACGATCCCGCCGCAGCTCCTGGCAGCGCCGCCAGTTACCTCTGCCTCGGTCCAGGTTTCTCCAGTGCCTGCAACACTCCTTTCCGCCGCCATAAGACTTGGACTCATGAAGGCGGAATCTCCACGCCGCTGATTGCACATTGGCCCGCAGGTATTGCGGCGCGCGGCGAGTTGCGACACACGCCTGGTCATGTGATTGATTTCGTACCTACCGTTCTTGAGCTAGTCGGCATTGAGAAACCCAAAGATTGGAACGGCGAATCAATTCCCGTAGCACCAGGCCGGAGCCTCGCGCCCGCTTTTGCGAAAGATGTATCCATTGCCCGTGACAGCCTATGGTGGCTACACGAAGAACATCGCGCCATTCGTGTCGGCGATTGGAAACTGGTTGCCGCCAAAGGGACTCCCTGGGAACTGTACGATCTCAAGACCGACCGCGCCGAGCAACACAATCTCGCCGCACAGAGTCCAGGCAAAGCCCAGGAACTCGCCGCTCTGTGGGAGCAGCAAGCCGATGCGTTCACCGCGCTCGCGCGGCAGGACCTAGCCGACCAGCCGCAAGGTAAAGGCCAAGCTGGAAAGAGGAAGCCTAAAAAATAAGCTTGAGGTTGCGTTTTTTCACCGCCGATCGCCTTGGTTTAGAAGCTCGGCTATTTGGCGGCGTTCGTTTTGAAAGCCATAAATTTGCAAGCCATAAAATAGCGACACCTCAAAACGCATGAGCAAGTGAATACTCTTCCCAAGCTCAGGTAACGCGAGACCAGTCACTGGATGGCAAGTTGTGAGTCTCTAGTTTAGTGGAGCCAGATTTTGTGTCGGTGTAGATGAGAATGGCGGCGATTGTTGGGTGCTGCTCGCAGAAGATTCTCGAGTTTTCTGGGCCCATGACGAAGAGGGCTGTAGCGAGTGCGTCAGCGACCGCGGCGCTGGGGCAGATCACAGTGGTGCTCATCATCCCTTGAGCGGGCCAGCCGGTGCGAGGATCGATAATGTGGCTGTAGCGTTGACCTTGGAAATGGAAGAACTGCTTGCCAGAGCCGCTGGTCGCTAACGCTTGATTGCGAAGCCGGATAGTGCCTAGCGATTCCTCCCAGCGCCACGGATGCTTGAGAGCGACTAACCAACCGCCACCGGTTTCATGGTGGTGACGGTCTCCATGCGCAACGACTGAGCTGAGTCCTCCATGCATCATAAAATCCAGAATGCCGCTGGAGACAAGTTTGCCGCCGGCGCGGTCGAGCGCATAACCTTTGCCGATGCCTCCGGGGTTCAGAGTGACACCCGCTTGTGTCAGTTCCACTTGACGCTGCTGCGCGTCGATCGTAACGAACTGCGCGCCGACTACTTGGCGTGCTTTGGCGATCTCAGCTTCAGTGGGCATGCGGCCCGAGCGGCGTGAGAATCCCCATGCTTGAGATAAACTTCCCGCTGTGATATCAAAGGCGCCTTCGGTGAGCGAGTGAATATCGCGTGCCAGTTCGAGCATGGCAATCGTGTCCGGTGCAACAGCCACCGGTCGTGTGGCCGCGAAGCGATTGATGGCGATGAGGTCACTGTGAGCTCGAAAGACACTGTGCAGCGTTTCGAAGGCTTCTACCAAGTCGAGTGAACGCATAGCGAGTTCAGCACCTTGCGGATACTGGTACTGATTGAGTAGAACTTCCCACTCGCAAGCCATCGCTTGGCGGCTGATCGTTTGCACCAGTGTGTCGCGCATTGGCGCGAGCGACACGCGTGGCGAGGCCACATCCTCCGGTGCAGAGAGTAGTTCTCGCGAAACGCGCGCGAGGCTCGAGCAGCTTAGCCGTTCGAACCACGCGTTGAGTGGGTCCACTTCGGATGGCGGTTGTTGTTCGCTCAATTTACGCCACGGTGTATTTGCCGGGGACCGGGACGCTGACCGATGGAGCAGCGCCGAACTCATAGGTATGCGGCGAGAGGTCCATGGAGGAATTCAGCAATTCGTCCCACTTGATAACCTTGCCCGAGTAGCAGGCTTCCCGTCCCATGATTGCCATCAGCGTGCTGTAGGACATGTACTGGCCATTGTTAATCACACGACCATCGCGAATCGCGGAGAATAAGGCGCGGTGTTCTTCGTCGTACATGCTGGGTTTCTCCCCATCGAACTTCCAATTGCCGGCATGGCCTTTAATTTCGTTGGCAAGTACTTTCGCAGTTCCTTTGGTCCCGAAGATGAAGTCCTCCACTTGACCGAAGCAATCAGACATTTGACGAGTGTGGGCGAAGGTCTTGGTGCCATCGGCCCATTCGTAAACGACGGAAAAATGATCGTAGACGTCGCCGAAGACGGGATCCTTGCGAACTTCGCGACCCCCCAGTCCATAGGCTGCGACGGGCGGTTTATCGTTGTGCAGCCACAGTGATTTATCGAGGCTGTGAATGAACTGTTCAACGATATGGTCGCCAGACAACCAGCGATAATAAAGCCAGTTGCGCATCTGGTATTCCATGTCGGTCCATTCTGGTTTGCGAGTGCGTTGCCAGAGCGTGCCGGTAAGGTAATCTTCTTGGGTAGCCACGATGTCGCCGATAGCGCCATCTTGAATGCGTTCGATCGTGGCTTTCACTCCGTGATCGTAGCGCCAGCAAAGCCCCGACACCAAGTTCAACTTTTTCGCTTCCGCTTGCTTGGCGATTTCGAGCACTTTCCGAACGCCGGTGGGATCGGTGGCAATCGGTTTTTCGCAGAACACATGTTTGCCGGCTTTAATTGCGGCTTCCAGTTGCATAGGTCGAAAATGAGGCGGAGAACAAAGGCAGACAACATCGACGTTAGCGTTGTCAAGCAGTTTTTGATAGGCATCGATGCCTACGTAACAGTGGTCATCATCGACCGAGAACTGATCCGCGAATTTCGAATCCTTCTTCCCCAGTTGCTGGCGGCACTGAGTCAAGCGATCTTCGAAGAGGTCGGCGAGCGCAACGATTTTCGCGTACTTATCCGCGGTCATCGCATTGACTGCTGCGCCACTTCCACGACCTCCACAGCCAACCAATCCAACACGCAATGTCGAATCACCTTGCGCATGCACGCTGCGCTGGAGCAGCGTCGCAGCAGCCCCTGTTGCGGCGGTAGTTTTCAGAAATGAACGACGGGAAGATTCGATCGAGGCGGGAACCTGAGTCATGAGCAATCTCACGTACGGTTGAGGAAGGTATTTTTAAGCTGACGCAAGTATTGTAACTGCCAGCATTCGAGTGACCACCGCATTCTAACTACCCAAGGGTCCTACGAATACAGCTTCTGGTCCTAAACGCTTCGCCACTTTTAATTGAACTCGCCAACATTTCCATCACCGGCTGATCTACTCATCGCGAAAACCAGCGGTGGGTTCGGCGTGCTCGTAGTCGCGAACAAGCCAGCGCCCCTCATGCTTGGCGAGATAGAGTTTAACAAAGCGAGGAACTCTGCCATTGAAGCCTTCGACGGTGAGTGCAACAAGCACATTGAACTCGGCCACTGCGGTTTCTGGCTGGCGGCTCGCATCTACCATAATCGACTTAATGCGAGTCACTCTAGCTTCGGAGAAATTGTATCTCGGCAATTCGGCTTTGGCACGCTGCACTGTGGTGGCCGCTTGCGGGTGAATATGGCTGAGCACGAAATCGCGATCGTTTCGCTGTAAAGCATTCGCGACTTCGTCGAGCATTCGAGTAATGCGTTCACGGTCCGTTTCCACCTGCAAACTGAAAACAACCAGACCGAGCGTCAGCAAAGCGAGTGTAACGGCTGTGATTGCCGCTGGTTTGCTACCGGTCTGTGTCCAAATGAATCCCGCGAGGATGGCGCAGCTAAACCCTACGATCACGATGCTGACCGGACTTTCCAACAGAAACTGAATCACAGCCGACTCCGATCGAACAGAAGTTTAGTGCGCAAACAAAAACTCGGGGCTGGTCATTAAACTCCAAAGTACATCTTCAAATGTCTCGCGTCGATCGACATTGGCTTGATCGGCTTCAGCGACAAGAGTTAGGATCTTTCGTCGTTCATCGGCCGATGGCATGCGTGAGAGTGCTGACAAATAAGCTTGATCGATAATCTCTTCGAGCGGCAAGCGCTGATCGACCCAGCGACTTACGATGCTTTTCGGATCGCTAAGCTTGTCATTAATCGTAGTTCCGTTGTTGAGGTGCAATACTTGAATCACTGTCGGTTGATCGCTGCGTTCGCAATCACAAGTGATACGACGTTGGTGACGCCCGAAAGTTTTCAAAAAGTAATTTGCGACTGCGGAGTCTTGCAGTTCTAGAGAACGCGTCCCTTCGGGGTAATCCTTCGTCGGTGTTTTGTCTGCGCCAGGAAATTCAATCTCCGTGAACTTCGTGGGTACGCCGGTCACACTCACAATAGAATCGTGTAGAACTTCGGCCATCATCCGCCGCGGATAGTAGCGGCAGTAAAAGCGATTGTCGTCGACGTTGCTTGGGGTTGCTTCTGCCGACCGCTGATAGGCTTGCGATTGCAATATCAGTCGCATGACCGCTTTCAGATCGTAACGATTTTCCATCGCGAACTGAGCAAGTTCGTGCAGCAACCGCTCGCTGCTCGCCGGGTTGCTGACACGCAAATCGTCGACAGATTCGACGAGCCCGATCCCCATGAAATTGGCCCAAACGCGATTGACGATCGCGCGGCTGAAGTAAGCGTTCTCTTGACTGGTCAGCCAAGCGGCGAGCGCTGCCCGGCGGTCTGAGGTGTCGTCGATGTCGATAGGTGTGGAGTCGAGGGCGGCCGGTGGTTGAGGTTTGCCTCGCGATGGTTGGATCAAGTCGCCGCGATCGAGCACCACGAGTGTTCGCTTGCCATCGCCGTTGCGCGAGTCACCTCCCCAACCCTTAGCACGCACGCGAGCATATAGATTGGCCATTGAATAGTATTGATCATTGGTCCACTTTTCTAGCGGATGATTATGGCACTTCGCGCAGCCGATCGACAAACCCATAAAGGCTTGGCAAGTGTTTTCCGTTAGGCTTTCTGGGTCTTGATGGATCGCGTAAAAATTCGTGGCTCCTTCAGTCAAGCTTTCGCCGCGAGCCAAGACGATCTGCCGGCAGAATTCATCCCACGGAGTGTTCTGTTCAACGTTTTTACGGATCCATTTATAAAAAGAAGCCACCGCGTCGGGACGCAACAAGGTGCCGTTCACCAACAGCAGATCGGACCACTTGTAGGACCAGTAATCGACGTAGGCTTGGCTGGACAGCAAGTCCTCAATGATGCGGTCTCGACGGTCGGGGCGAGTGTCACCCAGGAACGTATTGACTTGTTCCACAGTGGGGAGTGTCCCGGTGGTATCGAGATACACACGTCGCAGAAAAGTCGCATCGTCGCAGCGAGCAGATGGGGCTAGACGCAGTGACTTCCATTCGGCCAGTAGAGCTTCATCGATCAGGTTACGCGGTTGAAAGTCTTGATAGACGGTTGGGTTAAGTTCATTCTCGTAAGGGACGACCACGGATGAGATCGCAACACGACTGGCGAACCAAGCTACCACTGCACCTTTGCCGTGTCCAACCACTTGGACCTGACCGTTTTCGCCGACGCGTGCGACAGCTTCGTTCGTCGAATTGAATTTTGCCCAGTGCGTTACATCTTCGACCCGCCCATCTGCGTAAGTCGCGAGGACGATTAGCTGCTGCTGATCTTCGTTGGCCAGTTCAACAGCATTGGGCAATACTTCGATCGATTGCAGTTTGGCATCCGATTCTTTTGGCCCTGTCGCTCCTTCCGCAATCCACTCGGCTAGTAGCCTATAGTCAGCGGAGCCTTCTTGTAAACGCAGACCGCCTTTGTGTGGAATCAACGTGGTGGGCTTTGCCAGCAGCAAGCTCCGACCTGGATCTGCGGGTTCGATACGGCGACCTCGATCTTGGCGAGTCATCGTGAAGTGATCGGCGATACTATCGTAGGCTCGCAGCGACAATCGAAATCCACCCTTACCCGCCAGCGCACCATGACAAGCACCGCTATTGCAGCTCGCTCGAGTCAATACGGCTTGAACGTGTGCATCGAACTGCCAAGGCATCGGTTCGGTGGTGGCCCGGACTTCTACGGGGACTCGAACAGGCTCACCCCCGTCGATCTGCACTAGAATTTCAGTTTTGCCGTCGGCGACTGCGCGCACACGTTGGTCTTCCCAGGTTGCGATCGCTGGGTTGGCCGATGTTACTTGAATTCCAGTGATATGTTGTTTACCTACGACTTCGGCGCCGGCCGTTGAAGTGACTTTTTGAACGATCATCGCGGCGCTCGCGTTGCGACCCGTGAGCGTCACCTGACTGGGAAAGACCTTTAATTTGTGCGGTTCGGCGTCGAGCTCCGGCGAATGGGCTCGAGTTGACGAAGCGCCAAGGCAGATCCAAGCTATGGAAAGAACGCCAACGGGTATTGATTTAGGAATCATGATGAGCGCTTTTGCGGGAGACGCGTTTGCGGGAGGATTGAGTGGTGGATCTATCATACACAAAACCGGCTGCGAACTGCGCAGGTTGAGAGCCAGCCGGATACTCGCAAGGGTTTAGCAAACCATCAGGTGTATTCGCACGGGTGCGAGCGGCTGGCATAGTTAGGAGGGGACTATGAAAACTGGGACTTTTGAATGAGACTTGCGTTGGTTTGATCTCGCCAAGAGAGTCTGGCACAGCTTAGCCCAACCTCTTAATGCAGAGGGCGAGACAGCCGCGTCTTAGAGCTGACATTGCGCAACGCCAGTGATACCATTTGCTCAGTTTGCGCGAGTTCCGCGCAAATACGATTTTTGCTCCGACTTGGAAGCGCTATGTCAGTTCGTTCTACGGCAGGCAGCATGCCGCCGCTTAACAAGCAAGTTGCGCAGCCCTTGCCGTGGTCACCAGCAGCCTGGAAAGGGTTAGCGATTGTGTTAGTGGGGCTGCTTGCCGTGAACATCGGTAGCGCGATGCGTCAAAGCGAGTTCACTTCGCTGCCTAAGCCGACGAGCGATGGGCCGGTTTACGAGAACATAGCCTATCACTTATCAGTCGGTCATGGATTCTGGATCGGTTGGCATGATCCGCAGTGGCGGAAGCCGTACGAACTGTCGCCACGCTCCGACGATTACAAGACCTACCTCGAGGCTGCCCCGCAGTCGATGCCGATGACTGGGCGAC
>JANPLP010000662.1:0-3603 GCA_031426595.1 Planctomycetia bacterium
GTGGACGATTGTGAGCCGCGGTCGCCAGCAAGGGTTGGGGAGAACTGATAAAGAGGTGGATTTGGCAGCCGAGCTATTGGCTGGGCTTCCGGTCTGGTTAATCGCGGTGGCGATGGTCGTGTTCTTGCTTCCCAGCGTAGAGCTACGATTGCCGGGGCCGCCGCCGGTCGTGTTGGGGCTGCCCATTCGCGGTTATGGTGTGATGGTTTTGTTGGGGCTGTTAAGCGGGATTGGGATTACCGTTCATCGCGGGCGATCGCTGGGGATCTCCTCCGACTTTATCATCGGGTTGGGCTTCTGGATGATGCTGGGGGGGGTGGTAGGAGCGAGAGTATTTTATGTTATACAGAAATGGGACGAGTACTCGAGTTTTGCTTTTGGCGAGCGGCTCGTGGCGATCATCAAGTTGACTGAAGGTGGCTTGGTCATTTACGGAGGAGTCATCGGTGGCATTGTTGCTGGAAGCGTTTACTGCGTCATGAATCGGAAACCGGTTCGCGCCTTCGGGGACTTGGTCGCGCCTGCGTTTTTGATCGGTTACTCCTTTGGACGTATTGGGTGCTTGTTGAACGGCTGTTGTTTCGGTGGCATCTGCACTGAAGGTTTGCCAACAATACAGTTTCCGCAGGGGAGCGGGCCGTACTTAGTTCACCTAGAGTCTGGCAAGCTATTGGGAATGGAGTTGGAAAAGCGATCGCAGGGGGCAGATGCTTGGCCCGCAACGGTGGAGGAAGTTGCTCCAGCCAGCGCAGCGGAGCAAGCGGGGATTAAGGTCGGCGATACAATTACGAGAATTCGACCGTACCAAGTGCCTTTTGATGCGCAAACAGATCCGGCGGCCGCCCCAAAAGTGATCGCTGAAGTGGGCGTGGCTCAAACAACGGTCACGATTTCCCCTGCCGAGCTTCCTCCGCGAAGCTTGCCGGTGCATCCGTCGCAGATCTATGCCGCCATCAATGCAGCATTGCTTTGCTGGTTGATCTGGTGCTTGCAACCGTGGCCGCGATGGGATGGCATGACGTTTCTAATAGCGATCGTGCTATATGCAGTTTCTCGGTTCTTGATCGAGGGAATTCGCAGTGATGAAGGTGGTCAGCTCGGCACCAGCCTATCGATTTCTCAGTGGATCAGCGTTGTGGGCGGCAGCCTAGCCATTTTGCTCATGCTGGCCCTTTCGCAAACTACTCCATCTAGGGCTTGGCGATGGCGATCAGACACTAGCTTTAACGGTTAGGGCCGTTGTTTACTGGATTTACGTAGGAATAGATCGATATCGCAGCTCCTTTTGATTGACAAACCAGAAAACTACGGCGAAACCACCCGTTAGGGGGTGTTTTATTGGCCGGATGCTCGATAGATTGTTTTGATCGTGAACGCACGAGCTGCAAGGCCCGCGCTGACAGACCTGCGATAGAACCTCTTGAAGAGAAGTGCCTGTATCAATGAGCTTATTGGCTGTCCTCTACCGCCTTGTTCCGGAGAGCCCGATTCTTGTCGCTGCAAACCGGGAGGAATATTACGACAGACCCTCTCAGTCTCCCTCGATTCAATCCGGTAAACCGCGAGTTCTATGCGGTTTAGATCAACGTGCTGGAGGCACTTGGTTAGGAGTTAATCAGCACGGGTTGTTTGTGGGGCTTTGCAATCGGCGTTCGACGGGGGGCGAGACGTTTGGAAATCGTAGTCGTGGGTTGCTAGCGCGTGAAGTTCTACGTTGCACATCGGCGCGAAAAGGCGTCGATAAAGCGATGGAAGAGCTTATGCTTCACCGTTACGAAGGCTTGAACTTGATTGTTTGCGATGCCGAGAGCGGTTGGGTAGTTCATAGCGACCAGGAGCAAGAGGTACTGCCGCTTGAAGATGGCTTGAACATCATCGGTTGTCAGAACTTGAACGATCCTAACGATGACCGAGTTCAATTGGCGCATCGCTTGTTAACGCTTCAAATGCTGGATTCACCGGTAAAGTTTTTAGCCGTTGCGAGCAAAGTTTTTGCTCGTACGCCGTCTCCCAACGGTCGACCCTCGATGATTATCAAGGGGAATGATTATGGTACGGTCAGCAGTACGTTGATCGCGCTCAGTCCCAAGCCGCGGGATGCGATCTTCCAGTATGCTGGTGGTTCTCCAGACGTGAGCAAGTACGAAGACTACTCGCCCATGTTGCGAGACATTCTCAGCCGTGGTCTGCGCGAGGCTCGCAGCAAAGTGAAGACAACTTAGGTTCCCAACTAGTCTATTTTTAACAACAGCCGCGTCGTTATTGATGCGGCTGTGTTTGCTTAGGGACGTTCAGTTTGAAATCAAGCAGTGGCGCAGCGACCGCTCAATTCGAGATCGCTCAGGCGGTTGCGCTCAGTTCCAAGCTTGCCAAAGCGGCTTGATAACCACCTCGGGTATATGCACTTGAGGCGGAAGCGAAACCAAGCAGACAATCAGTTCGGCGACATGTTCCGGTTGAAGGATTCGCTGCTTGTGTTCTTCGGAGACGGGTTGGGGGCGATTTTCGAGGATTGGTGTGTTCACTTCGCCGGGATAAACGTTGGTAACTCGCACGCCATCCTCGCCTACTTCGTTTGCGACGCTGGTTCCGAGGGCTGTCATCGCGAACTTACTGGCGCAGTAAGCAACTCCCCCAAGAGCCGAGGCTCGCTTGCCGGCTACTGACGAAATGTTGATGATCGTCCCACTTTTGCGACCTCGCATCCCGGGTAAAACTGCAGCCATGCAGTTGTAAGCCCCGGTGGCATTGATGCCTATGACGCGATCCCATTCTTCGGGCGGCATCTCGGCCATGCTGCGATTCTTGATGTTAACTCCAGCTGCGTTGATGAACACGTCTACTTGGTCAAGTTGCTGATGAGCCCAATCAAAGAAATCGTTGGTGCTTTCGCGCGAAGCTACATCGACGGCATGGAGGAGCATCTTTGTGCCTGAGGCGGTTTCGCGCAGCGCGTCTTCGCGGCGTCCGCCGATCGCGACCACCGCACCAGCCTTATCCAAAGACCTAGCGATCGCTTGTCCGATCCCGGTACCAGCTCCGACAATAACTACTTTGCTACCACGAATGCTCATCGCTTGCTCTCCTGAATATGAGTTGAGTGAGGATCAAGCTTACGCACTTTTATCCAACGCGGAACATGGGTGCATCGATTATTCTCCTCGCGGTCTACCGAGCTCGACGCTCGTAGCGTGTGGTTGAAATCACGCTGGCTTGGCGAGCGGTGGCAGAGGGTTATAGCTGAAGGATAAGTAGAAACGAAAAAAGCGAGCGCCCTTGAGGAAGCTCGCTTTAGCGATGTTTGAGTGAATAAGCACTCAAGCAATGATTAGTTGCAGCAACTGCTCTTAGCAGCTTTACGGCTACCCAAGCGCGAGAACAGTCCGCACTTCTTCTTTGCTGGCTCGCAGCAAACTGGGGCTGGTTCGCAGCAAACTGGTGCTGGTGCTTCGCAGCATACTGGTGCTGGAGCTGGGCAGCAAACAGGTGCTGGAGCCGGTGCTGGGCAGCAAACAGGCGCTGGAGCTGGGCAGCATACTGGAGCTGGTGCTGGGCAGCAATCAGGTGCAGGAGCTGGGCAGCAAACTGGAGCTGGTTCGCAGC
>JANPLP010000663.1:0-6372 GCA_031426595.1 Planctomycetia bacterium
TTCGCAAGTCCCACCCAACTTGACGTTGACGGATGCAACCTCGCTGTTTCAGACGCGTTACATTCGCCAGCACATTGAAACGACCTCTGGGAACTTAGCCAAAGCCGCTGAGCGATTGGGGCTGCATCGATCGAATCTGTATCGCAAGATGAAGCAGTTGGGAATTGAGGGGGAGTTCTAGTCTAGCGGCCCTCAGGCGGAGCGGTATTGGAGTGTTGGTCGACCTGTTGGTGGACCTGCTGTTTGGCCGCTTTTGAGGGGCCTATTTTTTGACTGCCGCACTGAGAATGTAGTTAAGCGCCGTAGCGTTTTTGGCTGGATCCGCTTTGAATTGCTTCTGCGTGTCGGCAGATGCGAATAGGACTACGGTGCCGCTACTCGGGTCGTGCAAGGCATGTTCGATCGTTCCGTCGATCAGTTGACCTGTGGAGAGGAAGACCACTGGATCGTATCCTGAGAGAATTGGGCTGAAGCGATCCGGTGCTTGCATGAACTGCTTGACGGCATCTGCATTTTGCAAAAGGTAAGTGCGGCCGCGATGTCGGACGGCGAACTCTGTAAGGCCCTGTACTTTCTGGCCAGTCGTTACAAGAGCGATGGGGCAATATCCGTTGTATGCAGCTGGCTCTGTTGCTTGCGCGGGTGTTGTCTCGATCAAGCCCAGCGTAGATTGAGGTGCGGAGGCTGAGTCCGCGACGATGAGTCCCAGGTTATCTACCGGTGATGCTGACTTGGGTTGAAAGGTCGGAGCAACGTTTGCATTGACGTTTGGTGAATCCAGCGGCGCTAGAGGTAGTGGAGGATATTGCAAATCGTTCGCTGCAGCGGGAGTTGAAGCTAGTCGCATCGAGCTGTTCTGGAGCGTGCTCACCGATTGGCTTGAAAGTTGGCCCGGCGCGTCGTTTGGCGTGTACGGCGATGGAGAGTTTTGAAGCATAGCAGAGGCTGGGCCGCACTTGCCGTCTGGCGTGCAGACCATCGGTTCCGATTCGGAGAAGTAGGGATTACCAACAAGTTTGCTGTTGTTTGTGGTCATAGAGGGTTTTTGCGAATTGGCGGCGCTGTTGTTCGCAATGAATGGCAGGTTGGGCTGTGCAGCAATTTGTTGTGCGATGTTTCTGCTACCGAGGCCATTGCTCCCGAGAGGTTGGCTTACCAGATGAGCTGGCAGTGGTGGCAGCCCGGCTCCGCTATCCATCATTGAAGGCCGTGAAGGAGGAGCGACTTGCATGTTGGCTGCTGGAGTGCTGCCTGAGATGGGAGGGTTGGCGGCGAAGGAAGCATTGGCGTGCTGTGCCTGTGGGGGCGGTAGCATGCTGGTCGAAGTAGGTTGAACCGCCGAGCTGTTTCCGGAATTTTGATTCGTGGCAAACTGGCTTGATGGTGTTTGACTGATGGGTGCCGACTCCGGTTTGGAGCGTTCCGCAGCGATCGCGGTGTTGCGGTCGCGATTCATCACTGCCACGCTTTGGAGGACTTCCATGTAGCCTGCGATGTCCTGTTTGGAAACACCTTGGTAAAGCGTTTGGCCGTTGGGACTGAGAAACACATCGGTGGGCCAACTGTGTACGCCGAACTCGGCTGCGGTCGCTGGGGATTGTGAGCCGTTCAGTTTGACGCAGATAAAATATTTATTGAGCGTCTTGATAACTGCGTCCTGGTTGTAGACTCGCTGTTCCAGTGTCTTGCAGGGTAGGCAGTTATCGCCGTAAAAATGCACTAGCAAAGGGACTTGAAATTGAGCTGCTGCTTGCCTCGCGGTGGCCAAGTCAGGCGCCCAGCGAATATCTGTTTGAGCGGAGAGGTTGCTGCAGATAAGCGACGAGGCGAGCCAAAAGATCTGGGCAGTGCGGCTCATGAACGAATTTCCTTGTATCTGCTTGGCAAAATTTTTGCTTGGCAATTAAGTGGGTTGGTACCCTTATCGGTTTGCATCGTCAGAATGGATTTTCGGACTTGAGACGGTTGTGCTGGATGTTCCAAAAAAAACAGCAAAATACCTGCACTCTCAATCTACCAAGCTTGACAGTGCTGACGGAGGGGCGTAGTATGCTTGTCGGTTGAAGCGTTTTAGGAGTCTTCAGCAGGATCCTGTCCAGCCGCTCCCCGGGCGTTTGCTCCAAGGAAAAGAAGCCTTAGTGAGTGAATTTAGCTCGATTTCGTGAGAGGTAGCTTGCTAGCACCTCGGCTGGTTTTCAAGAGCAAACTGTGTTCTTGAGAGTTTCCTGAATCTGATCGCCAATAGGCATCGCTCTAGTTGGCAGGCTTTGAAAGCTAATACTTGCTGCTTAATCAACTGTGTATGAGATTGCTCCGTGCAAAACTTAATAGTTTCTCGGTGGAAGAATCTCGCAGTTGACCGCTAGTTCGTGGTTCGAATTACGTACGTTATGACAATTTACGAAAGCATCCTCGGATTTGGATGCATCCTGTTTGTCTTGAAGAGATGTTGCTGACTTGGGCACGTAGGTTGCTTAGACACTGATTGTTTAAGCGCTAACTGTTTTGGGCACATTGGTTGCTTCGAAGTCGGTTGTGCAATGTGTTGCCACAAGCCTTCTCTCTGGACATGACACAGAATTGCGAAGAATCCGCACTTCACGATGTTGGTGGAAACCGTTTTATCCTGGGCAAGTTTCGACCCCCTTGTTCCTTCATGATTTGCTGACCTGTGGCGCTCAAGCCGAAGTACTTGTAGCCTTTTCACAGTTCGGCCTCACACTTTCTGGATCTGCTATTCATGGCAAAGAAAAAGAGGTTTCGCCCACGGTCTCCGGGAAACGATTCGCAAGGTTATTCCTCCGAACGTTCTCAGGGTTATTCTTCAGGCGGGCGTTCTTCAGGTGGCAGCTCTGCTGGCTACAACTCACAATCTGGGCCGTCAAATTCGCGACGCCGCCCATTCCGACGCAATCGCAATGCAGGCCCCAATACGGGTGGCGGCAATCATTCAGCCGAAAATTTGCCGGAACCGGAACTGGATGAGAACGGCGAAATTGTGCTGGTGGAGTTTAACGGCATTTTGGAAATGCATCCGAACGGATACGGATTCTTGCGCAGCAGTGATAGCAACTATTCCCGTGAACGTACCGATCCGTTTGTTCCCGGTACCATGATCGAGAAATTTGGGTTGCGCCAAGGGGTTTGCATCAAAGCCATGATGCAGCCTGGTCGACGCCAGCAAGGTCCGCGTGTCCGCGAAATTCTGGATGTCGACGGCCTCAAGCCGGAAGAATACGTAAACGTTAAATCCTTCGACGATGATAAGGCATTGACGCCCATCAATCCGGAGCAGTGGTTAAGTCTCGAGATCGGTGCTCAGCCGCTAACGAATCGCGTCATCGATCTGCTCACACCGCTCGGCAAAGGTCAGCGGGCGCTCATTGTGTCACCACCGCGCAGTGGCAAGACGTTGATGTTGCAGAACATCAGCAAAGGGATTTCGATCAATCATCCCGACGTGCATCTGATTGTCTTGCTGATCGATGAACGCCCCGAGGAAGTTACAGACATTCGTCGTAATATCATCAACGGCCAAGTGATTGCCAGCAGTCTGGATATGGACGTGGACAGCCACGTGCGTTTGAGCCAGTTGGTTATCGATCGCTGCAAGCGGTTGGCTGAGATGGGCAAAGACGTATTCCTGCTGATGGACTCAATTACTCGATTGGCTCGCGCCTTTAATAAGTGGGTCGGCAACAACGGTCCGACGATGACGGGTGGGGTGAATATCAAAGCGATGGATATTCCGAAGAAGTTGTTCGCTTCAGCTCGCGCGTTTGCGGAAGGTGGTTCGCTGACGATTGTAGGTACGGCCTTGGTTGACACTGGCAGCCGCATGGATGACCTGATTTTTCAGGAGTTCAAGGGGACCGGTAACATGGAAATCGTGCTCGATCGACGCTTGTCAGATCGTCGCGTATTCCCTGCCATCGACATCACGCAATCGGGTACACGGCGAGAGGAGTTGTTACTTAATGAAGAAACACTCAACGCCGTGCATGCACTGCGACGGACTTTGAATACGATGCACCCTGTCGAAGCGATGGAGCAACTGACCAAGCAGCTTGGACGTTTCCCATCGAACAAAGAGTTTATTCGCTTGATTTCAGCCGCAAAAGTCCTCGACTGATGTGGGCTCGAATGCACTTCGACCGCATGCGTAGCGCTGAGTAATAGCTGTTCATTCTTGACCAGGGGAAACGATCATCGTTTCCCCTTGGCGTTGAATGCTCAGGGCGTTTTCTTCCCCGAGTTGTCGCAGAATCTCGTCAGGCGTTTTCGCTTTGGGAACTGAGAAGGTCACCACCGCTTGCTTCTTGGTAAGCGGAATGGAGTCGGACCACTCGACCGTAAGGCTCAAGTGCTTGCCAAGTCCCCCGACAATTTGCCCCAGCGGCCCACGCACTTCGCCCAGCGTAAACTTCGGTTCATTATCGCGAGAAGCGAGAGCACGAATTGCGAGCATTTTCAGATGAAAGGCAGTTGGGCCGGTGAGCGTGCAAATTCCATTTTTAATTTGCATCGAGGCTTGAGGGTGCTCTTTTTTGACGGCAGCGTATCGAGCGGTCTGTATTTCTTTAGCTGAGTATTCGCTTTGCCAGATCAAATCGTTTGCCAGCGGGGAAGTTGTCAACGCAGTCGGCGACGTGAAGTTCGCTTGCAGATCAAATCCAGCAAACAACAATGTCAACTGGGTCGCCATGGTCGACGAGGGTAATGTGCCTGCGTGCATCAAGTCATGGGGCAGCGTGGCATCGACTGCGATGGACCATTGTTGCTCGAGCGTCTTCAGTAAATCGCTTGGAGTTGTCAGTTCCTCCCAGCGAAGCGGTTTTGATTCGACGCGAGTTCCGTTTGCTAGTCGTTCGCGCGCGGTCATGAGTTCGTGGTGCAAGCGGATAGCAGCGAACTGCACATGGGCCAACTGATCCGGTGGTCCTACATAGATCACATTCTCGACGAGCCCCGCTTCGACGCCTCCAAGATTTGCTACGGCGCGAATGCGGCCGAACGTGGTGTTAGCGTCCGGGTACTCCTTGGATGTCAATCCAACGAGCGAGATCAGCCGACTTCGATCTACTCGCCGGTCGATCCAGATTGGAATTTTGTAAATCTCCGAAAGGTTACTAAGGCACTCAGCCAGCGGGCGATTTTCAAACGTTGCTATCGCAGGTTTGTTAAGTGTATTGAGAGCCTGCCGACTGCTGGGTAGTTCGAGAAGATTGAATGTGATTTCAGGGGGGGCTTGCGCGATACCGGGTGGTGCAGCGAATACCAGCGTCGCGTAAACCGCAGCTTGCAGAAGTGTCCATGGACATCGAGGATTTGAGGCGGTGTTATTTGGTGGCAACATAGATGAAGTCCACAAAACTAGAGCGGCGTTAAGTTTCAGTTTAGGCGAGTTGCGCAGATTCTGACGTTTGGATGTTAAGCTGGATAGCTTCGCAATCGACCGGCATAAACACGATCGCAATTGAAAGTAATTGCCGCGGAGATTCGTCTGATTATACTGAACCCGTGCGATTCGTTTGTGAAACAACTTGATCATACCACGTGAAAACAGCTAAGGATCCTACGGTGGAAGAGCGAGCAACTCGTCATTCCTTATTGCTCCGATTCTATCACCGCTATTTGAGTGATTCAGATACCGCGCGCTTTATTGCATTAGTCGCTGGAAAGTACTCGCAAGCGACGCTTGATCGGTTGGTCCAATCTGGCGATACCTATTCAAAGCGAGCTGCGGCACTTGCGCTTGGTCTAGTCGGTGATGGTCGCAGTAACTCGGTGCTTGGACCCTTACTCCGCAGCGGCGATCGAAAACTGCGATTGGTCGTGGACGATGCGCTGCGATCGATCTGGTTGCGCGAAGGTTCAAGCCAAGATCGCCAACTTCTCGAACGCGTCATGCGACTAAATGAATGCGGTGAGTTCGAAAGCGTGATTGAGCTGGCGAGCGAGAAGATCGAAGTCGCAGAGGGATCGCCGGAACTTTACCATCAGCGATCGCTGGCCCTGTTTCAACTTGATTCTATCGATCACGCGATTGAAGATTGCCGCAAGGTATTGAAGTTGAATTCCTATCATTACGCAGCGATGATTGGATTAGGGCACTGCCATCTGGAGCTGGGCGATTTGCTGGAGGCGCTGTTCTGGTTCCGTCAAGCGCTGGATGTTTATCCAGATCTCGAGCCGGTTCGCGTGCAGATTCGCCGCCTTGAGAAGACCATTCAAGACCTGTAAGTTGCGGCTTCGCGGATCGCGGGTGGCATGCGGGGCTGGTATCAAGTTGGAAATCAGGCCGCGGACCTGGCAGTTGGTTGAGACAGTATCCAGTCGAATGTCGAAGTTCAGGCATTTTGCGAAAGCAGC
>JANPLP010000664.1:0-7801 GCA_031426595.1 Planctomycetia bacterium
CGACGCCGGGGATGGTGACGACAGTGCCGCCGCTTACTCGGTCGTTGGTTTCGATGGT
The DNA here is from genome assembly GCA_031426595.1 of Planctomycetia bacterium. Classification (GTDB taxonomy): domain Bacteria; phylum Planctomycetota; class Planctomycetia; order Pirellulales; family Pirellulaceae; genus Aureliella. The sequence continues at coordinate 59 of JANPLP010000664.1, forward strand.
GACAGGCAAGGCGGTAGGGTTTGCCTTGTTCGGCTTGCAAGATCGCGCTGAGCTCTTTGTTGGGCCGGGTGAAGAAATTTACGAAGGCATGATCGTGGGCGAGACTGCTCGTGATAGCGACATGGTCGTGAACCCTTGCCGCGAAAAGAAATTGACCAACGTTCGAGCGGCTGGATCGGACGAAAACATCATCCTGAAGCCACCGCGGGCTTTGTTTTTAGAAGCGGCTCTCGAGTACATCGAAGACGACGAATTGGTAGAGATTACGCCGAAGTCGATCCGTCTGCGAAAGATGAAGTTGCGTGAATCGGATCGCCGCAGACCATCGCGTTTAGGAACCTAAACGTACTAAGGTAGCTCTCGGGTCGCAGGCTTGAGTGAAGTCTTTAATCTATTGCGTTCCATGGCAAAACCATGGAACGAGAGCTTGGTAGACGTGTAGCTACTCCACTTCAGCGAATTCGAGCGGTTGGCTATCGGCTAAGATCCGTAGCTTATCCATGGCTCGTTTTTCCAACTGACGAACGCGTTCTTTAGAAACGCCTAAAGCGTCGGCTAATGACTGAAGGGTTTGCACGCGACGGTGGCCGCCGAGCGAAAATCTTGCGCGGATGATAAATTTCTCACGGCGATCCAATTGGTCGAGCAGCGCACCGAGATGATGGCGCATGGTGGTCCATCGCGCTTCGCTCATTGTTGGGCTGCGAACATCGTCTGCCACATCGAGGCCGGGTTCGTAAACGCTGTTGGTAACTTTCAGTCGCTCTTCCTGCCGGTCCATCACCATACGGTAGCAGTTGCGGCGCACGACTTGGGTTGCGTAGGTGCTGAAACGAAAGCCGCGGTCGTAGTCAAACTTTTCGACTGCCCGCATTAGTGCAATAATGCCGTCGCTGAGGAGGTCGTCGAAGCTGCACTGTGTGTTCGCAAACTTCTTGACAATCGAAATTACCAATCGCAAGTTGGCTTGAACAATGTTGTCGCGGTGCCAGTTGGCGGCACGCAGCAAACCTTCAGCTCGTTCAAGCTCCCATTGCCCAATCTTCGACTTTGGCGATCCCGATTCTTGGCCAAGAATTTTAGACGCTTTGTACCGCAGGTAGTTCATGCGTTGGAACATTGACCGTTCCTGTTCCGGGGTCAGCAGTGGGCGTTCGCAAAGCCCGGCGAGGTGGCTGGGCATGCTGGCTAGCTTCGAAGATCGCTTCGCGACTGCTTCGAAAGTCAGCAGCAGGTCGTCACCGAGAACCGTCGTGTCGGCCGTACGCAGCTTGAACAGCTCGTTTGAAATGTGTTCGCTGGCTTCTTTTCGCAACTCCGCTACGCGCGCCGGGTCTACATCGATGTCCCCAGGTTCCATGCTAAGTTGACAGTACTCCAGGAAGGCTGCCTCGAGCGATTTGCGTTGGAAGGTGCGAGCTGGGTTGCTTGGGGCTGGGCTGTTTGGAGCGGGGCTGTTTGGGACTGGGTTTTTCGGGGCTGCGTTCGTCGGGACCGCGGGTCGATTTTTTCCACGTACTGGAGTGAGTAACATCTGGTCACCTAGGGCTTTCGTTTAAACCGTTCAAATCATTCAAATCGTTCACTCCGTTTTACCGCGACCATGGACGATATGCAACCCGATTTGCCAAAAAATTGTAATTTGACGTATTTTGATAGTATTTTCCACCTTTTCGGGGAGTTTAAACTTGATTTCCTAGCCGAAGTACTATACTTGTAAACGTTCAAAACGTCCTCGGCGGATACCGCTCTAATTGCGTGGACGGATTGCTGGCAGGTTGTCTGTTTAGTTGCAGGCGGTTAGTCAGGTTTTTACTACGGCCGCTCGCTTCGCACTTTTTTTGCTTGGATGGATTGTGGAAGACCAACTATCGACTCGACAAGTCGCCGATGCGCTCAGTGTTTCTGAGTCGTCGGTCAAGCGCTGGTGTGATCGCGGTGCAATTCCCACGGTCCGGACGCTGGGTGGGCATCGCCGGATTCCTTTGGACGGATTGTTAAAGTTTTTAGGTGAAACCAACCGCCAAGTGCTGGTTCCTTCGAAGCTGAAAGAGTCTGTCGAGCTCAATTCGCGGTTGGTCACGACGCCGGAGGAGTTGGAAGATCTATTGCCGCAGTTTGAGAAAGCGGTCATTGCGGGTGACGAAGGCACTTGCCGCTCGTTGTTGACCAAATATTACGCCCGGCATGAGAGCTTTGCGAAGTTGGCAGACGAATTCATTGCGGCGACGTTCCATCGGATTGGCGAGCTCTGGGATTGCGGCAGCCTTGAGGTTTACCAAGAGCGTCGCGGGTGCGAGGTGTGCCATCGCGTTTTACACGAATTTCGCCGTTTGGTTCCTGAAGCGCCGCCGAATGCGCCGGTCGCGATCGGTGCAGCACCTTCGCTGGATCATTACACTCTGCCTGGGCAGATCATCGAGCTGGTCCTTCGGGAGTGCAGTTGGCGAGCGACGAACTTAGGCGCGAACCTTCCTTTCGACACCATTGCTCAGGCCGTTCACAGCTATCAACCGAAACTGCTGTGGTTGAGCGTATCGCATATCGAGCACGAAGCCAGTTTTGTTGAAGAGTATGCGACGTTCTCCAAGCAGCTCCCAGCTCACACGTTAGTTGTTTTAGGCGGCCGCGCGCTTAGCGATGCTCTGCGACCCAAGCTCAAGTACACCGCGCATTGCGATAATATGAAGCAGCTTGCGGAGTTCGCTTCCGCGCTGCATGGCAGCCAGCAGAAAATCGATGCATCGAATAACTGAGGATTGAGTCGTTCTAAGCAAGCGGCTGGCGCAGTTGAGTGGAGGCTTGAGTTGGCTTGGTCGCGCGTTGCTTAGAACGTGGGTTGGCGAGTCAGCTTTTTGAACATGTGGCCGCAACGCGAGCCAGCATGGCATCCCAAGCGGCGATCGGTTGGCTAACTAAATGCTCGCGTGCGCTGGCGATGGCCGTGCGAGATTGCAGGGGGCTGTTGAGCCACTGGATCAGTCTGTTTCTCAAGCTCTCTACATCGCCGTCGCGAAAAGTTAGTGGTCCATTGGCATCGCAATTGACGACACTTCGAAGTTCAGCGCTGTCGGGGGTTAAGAATGGCAGCGAGCTTGCCGCGCACTTGGGAATAACCCAGCTCAGTCCATGCCCGCGAGCTGGAACAACGCAGAGATCGGCAACTCGCAGCACTTCATCTAGGTCTTCGAATGCGCCCGGCATGGCAATCAGATTGTGCCAGCCGTGATAGCGGAGTTGGTCATACAGTCGCGGGCGTTCGGCGCTATCGCCCAGCAACCAGACTCGCAGCGCGCGATGTTCTTGAACCAGCGGTCCGACGGCTCGAATCATGAGTTCAGCGCCGGCTTTGCGTGTCAATTCGAGCGGGCAGACGACGACGCGATCGGTGCTGCGTACGAATAGATCGTGATTAATGTCCGCCAAAGCGTTTCTAGCGGCGGCTCGGACCATGTCGGTGCGGCTTACCGGTGGGACGAGATCGGGCAGGGATTCGATTTTCGAATCAGCGATACCGATCGCGCGCAGTCGCTGGTGCGCGTCGGCTCGGGGGGATACTACCAGCGAAGCGCGGCGCAGTGCTTCGAGCGTGCGAGTTGCCGGTTGCCAGAGCGGATCGCAACCGTCGGCTAGCTCCAATGGATCAAATCGCACGATCACCGGCGGCCGACGAAGTCCCGGTACCTGCGACAAGACGATGTGGGCTTCAAGATCCGCTGCATCGCAGTAAATCAAGTCGAAGTTAGCGCAGTTCTTCGTCAACCAGTCTGTCAAACTACGGCTGTAGCGGGCGGTACGCATGGGGTTAGTGGGAGCGTACTCGAGACGGTGGACGGGCATTTCACGAAAGTCGACTCGCGTCGACCAGCTGGAATGCCAACTTGCGGTGAGGATGCTGACGTTCGCGCCACGAGCTTGCAGCGAACGTGTCCAACTTATTAACCGTTGGGTGCTGTCCGAGCTGCTTGGCCAAAAACGACGCGTCACGACAAGCAGGCGCGGCGCTCCGGGCGCTACGCTCATACCAATTCAGCCTCAATTTCTGCTGGTTCAAGTACTGCCAAGAACGGCAAGTTGCGATACAGATCCTGATAGTCTAATCCATAGCCCACGACAAACTCGTCAGGAATTCGAAACGCTACAAAATCCGGTGTCATCGCAACCGTCTGTCGGCCTTCCTTATGAAGAAGGACTGCGCTCGCCAAGCTCTTGGGCCCCATTGATCCGATACGTCGTAGGACTTCTTGAAGTGTTTTGCCGGTGTCGAAAATGTCGTCGATGACGAGTACTTCCCGGTCGGTCACGTCGAGCATCATATCGTCGCGAATCCACAATTCGCCTGACTGCGTACCGCCCCGATAACTGCTCGCCTGAATCAAACTGACTCGGACCGGCATTCCCAGTCGACGGATTAAGTCGGCCATGAGAACCAGAGAACCGGTCATGACACCGACGATTGTTAGCTGCCGGTTTCCATACTTTGCCGCAATCTGAGCCGCCATGGCATCAACACCAGCCTGCAATTGCTGCTCATTCAGCAATGTTCTCACGAGCGATTCCAGTCTGCGGAAGTGAAAAAGTAGTAAAGCGACCAGCATTATAGCCGCTTGTGCAGCGCCACTGCGAGTCAGGCATCCTGCCTAAATGCCACTTCGTCAACTGAATGGAATTAAGCAGGCGCGGCAGCTCAGTGGAGGCAGGCCCCTCACTGTCTCAGTGCCCAGAATAACTTAGTGTCGCAGTGCATTGAAGTCCATTCTTTTTTCGTTAATCCGAGCCGAGATGTGCGAAGGAAGCACTACGGTAAAAGATTTTTCATAGGCGAGCATAAGCGATGGCCTAAAGAAACGACCGCTCCAACAAGCGGGTTGACTTGGCGGAGCGGAGTTCAGAAGTGGCGGGAGTTCCAGAAGTGTTTTGGCTTAAGTGTAGGAAAAGAGGGCTTGATCGAAGGGGTGGATTTTTGAGTTGGCGTTGACTGAGCTTTTCAACTTGCATAGCGTGTAGGGTAACCAGCCACTGCCATTCAGGCCCGGACGATGTGCGACGTACCCGGTTAAGACAAGACGACGTGCCTTCAGAAGGAACGTTGTTATGCCGTGGGTTCTTCTCGTCATTGCGGGACTATTAGAAGCGAGTTGGGCGATCGGGTTGAAGTACACCCATGGGTTTACCAAGCCTGTTCCCAGCGTTCTCACTATGGTTGCGATTGTTGCGAGCATGTATCTGCTTGCACTGGCGGCTCGAACTCTCCCGATTGGGACGGCCTATCCTGTTTGGGTTGGTATTGGGACGTTCGGGGCGATTGTCCTAGGTATGGCGTTTCTGGGCGAACCAGTGAACGCGGGGCGTATTTTCTTTCTCATCTTGTTGATGGTCTCGATTCTCGGACTGAAGCTAACCTCGCACTGAGAGCCGGTCGCCGATTGCAGGGCGGCTGATGTTCTAAAAGTGCGGTGATCGCGTTAGCAATCATTGGTACTGAGGGTCAAGATAACTGCGGCTGGGATCGAGGCTATAATGATGGCGTGCGGGTTTGCGTTGAAGGTTTGCGTTAATGGAAACTGAGCCCAGAAAGGGATGAACTATGGTGCTTCGATTGGCGGCGAGAACGAGTGTGATGTGCGCCGTGATGTTACTGGCGACGATTGCTCATGCGCAGGAGACAAAAAAGGTGACCGAATCGACTGAGGGAAAGAAGACGAAGATCGCGACGTTTGGTGGCGGCTGTTTTTGGTGCACAGAAGCGGTCTTTGAGACCATGAAAGGAGTCTCCAATGTTGTGTCGGGTTACGCTGGCGGCAAAAATCCAAACCCAACTTATAAACAAGTTTGTACGGGGGTCACGGGGCACGCTGAGGTCTGTCAGATCCACTACAACCCGGCAGAAGTGACTTTCGACGAATTGCTAGAAGTGTTCTGGAAAACGCACGACCCAACCACTTTGAACAAGCAGGGTGCCGACGAAGGAACTCAGTATCGTTCGGTGGTCTACTATCATGACGACGAGCAGAAGAAATTGGCGGAGGCTTACAAAGCCAAGTTGGACGAGTCGGGTGCGTTTCCTTCGAAAATTGTAACCGAGATTAGTCCGCTGCCGACCTTCTATGAGGCCGAGGATTATCATCAAGACTACTACCAGAACAACCCTGCCGCGGGTTACTGTATGGCCGTCGTGCGACCGAAAGTTGAAAAGTTCAAGAAGGTCTTTAAAGATAAGTTGAGTGCGGATGCCCAAAAGTAGACCAAGGTCGGTCGGTTCAGTTGCCGCGAGCGGTCCTCAGCCGGTAACCAGTTCGAAGTCAGCCGCGAGGCTGAACGAGGAGCAGCAAGCGGCTGTCGAACATGGACGCGCGCCGCTGCTGATTGTGGCGGGCGCGGGGACGGGTAAGACCACCACGCTCGTTCATCGCGTGGCACATCTGCTGCGTGTGGGGGTGGAACCCGGACGCATCATGTTGCTAACGTTCACGCGACGTTCCGCAGAGCAGATGTTGCAGCGACTGAATGCGCTGGAGGGTTTTGAAGATCGATCGGACCTGCGTGGCATATGGTCGGGTACCTTTCATGCGACCAGTGTCAAATTGCTGCGCATGTATGGCGAAGCGGTGGGTCTACCGCCGCGATTCACCGTGCATGATCGCTCGGATTCTGAAGACTTGATGGGCACGCTGCTGGATAAGCACATTAAAAAGTCCCAATTGGCCGGTATGCCAAAAAAAGGGACCGCGCTCAGCATCTATAGCTTTATGGTGAACAGCCAAAAGCCGCTGAAACGTGTGTTGGTTGAGCAGTACGGTGAATACATCGATCATGTTGAGCCGTTAAAAAAGTTGTACGACGATTACGCTCGACACCAAAAGGAATTGGGGATCGCGGATTTCGATAGCCTGCTGGTGCTGATGCGCGACTTGCTGCGTCATGAACATGTGGGGCCGATGATTCGACGGCGGTTCGAATGTGTGTTGGTAGACGAATACCAAGACACGAATCCATTGCAAGCTCAGGTGCTGCAAGCTCTCTGCCCGACTGGTGAGGGGCTCACTGCAGTCGGAGATGATGCGCAATCGATCTATTCATTTCGAGCGGCAACAGTGCGTAATATTCTGGATTTTCCGGAACAGTTCCCCGGCGCAACGGTGTTGAAACTTCAGCAGAACTACCGCAGCACGCAGCCACTGCTGGCTTGTTCGAACGCAGTCATTGCTCAAGCGATTGAGCGTTATGAGAAGGACTTGTGGAGCGCTCGCGATGAAGGGGATCGCCCGCAGCTTGTCGAGTGCTTTTCAGATTATGAGCAAGCGGACTTCATCGTCGACAAAATTAAATGGCATCGCAGCCACAAAGTGCCGCTGAAGCAGCAAGCCGTACTTTTCCGAGCTTCGCATCATTCGGCGGCGCTGGAAACCAATCTGATGCGAGACAAGATTCCCTACGTGAAATATGGCGGATTGAAATTTGCTGAGTCAGCGCATGTGAAAGACATGTTGGCCTTCTTGAGGCTGGCCGAGAATTATCGCGACACGGTAGCTGCGCTGCGGGTGTTATTGTTAATTCCTGGTGTGGGTCCGAAGAAAGCCGCGCAGTGCATTGAGACACTCGAGGTTTCGGCAGTGGGTGTCAGCGTGCTGGGGCAGATCCGCGCACCCGCAAATGCGAAAGAGATGTGGGGAAACTTGGTCAAGTTGCTAACGCGATTGGCGGACAACGAGCCCACAAAGTTATCCGCTCAATTGGAACGTG
>JANPLP010000665.1:0-6361 GCA_031426595.1 Planctomycetia bacterium
AACGTCAGACGCGTCGCCCTAAAGAATGTGCCAGCGCAGAACGGAAAGGCGGCTTGCAGCTCATCGAAGCACAATGCGAGCCGCAACCAAATCGGACTCATCATCGCTCAAGATGTTTGAACCGTGCATGGATAACTGAGAGAATGCAACCTGCCCAGCAGGCCTAGAAGAGTGAAATGCATTCACACCTCGAATAGTCGGCTAATCAACCATCCTTGACTGAAGAAATTGCGTTTGATCGGAATCGATTGCCTAACGAAGCTCACCAAGCAACGTCACGGGTGCCATCCACTACGCCGAGTCTTTATTCGCCACGTAAGGTGAGCGAATAAAGATCGTCTCCGCGGCTGGCACTGAGAGAACGGACCAAGAAAAATGTAGGCCCAAAACAAAAAGCAAAAATAGTGGCGACCGTCACTTGCAAAACCAGGACTTCATAGTCGGCAGGGTTCAGCGAGCCCGAGCAGTTGACTCAACGCAAGTCAAAACGGCTGATCGAGGGCTTCGTCTGCAACCCATTGTTACGCATTTAGTACTGGTAGTCTACTGCGATCGATTCCCAGTCCAATGTTTGAATTGCGATAAGAACGGACTCATCGATTGGAAACGCGAAATCGTTTTGAAACCACACTATAGTTAATTCAGATCCGTCCATGCTCGCGTCCCTCGCTGGCCGCAAAGATGAGAAGCGACCAAAGCAAACTGTGCCGGGTAGTATTGCTGGGACACCAAAAGGATACTTTCCATCATACTCGATCGGGACTTCCGTCGGTTCAATCAAGTGAACCTTGAGGTTCCAAAGTTCCTGAGCTTCATTGCAGATGTGTGGGATCCGTTTCGCGTTGCGCTCTCGTGTTGGCAATCCCTCAATGAGCCCTTCGTATGTTCTGAACTGATATAGCCGCCCAATGGCAATCTCACGTCCGGAGCCAAGCCTAATCAGTGAAGGTTCTGTCAATCGCATCTCCTAGCGTAACGTTTGGGTTCAGCGAGCCCGAGCGAATGACTCAACACAAGTCAAAACGGCTGATCGAGGGCTTGGTTGCAACCCTTTGTTCGTCGGTATCACCTGTCTGCAATTAGGAATCCATCGCTAACTAGGCCTTCGATAGTATAGCGTTCGTTACCATCGTAGGTGAGAAGTGATCGTACAATTTCTGCAGGCGTTTGGGGTGAGAGTCTATACGTTGAGCAATCTGCCATAACAATCGACGGCCCGGATGGATGATGCGACGATATCGATGACCTTGTTGGAGAGTTTATCTCGAAGGACATGTCATCAAAAGCGAGGTCTTTCGGTTGAGACCAATAGATATCTAGGTCGCGAATCTCTGCCAACAGAATAGTAGCACCCGCTCCATCCGGAATGTTCGATAGGCTTCGTGTGACTGTACCAGGCCAGAGCGTTTCATTGCCAACGACCGCAACGACATTCGCCGAGTATTTAAGGGGCGACGTATGTGCGCAGCAATGGAAACATTGTGCAAAATCGAGTGGTCCATCATATGGCCCAATACCCTTCGTGCGTTCGGGCGGTTTATCAAAATGAAATATGTGTCCATTAATCAAACGCACATTTTTCGGACCATCCCAAGCGTCGTCTTTCTCATAGATTGTTGGCATAGCGACTACGTAATTTAAGATCAGAGACCGCCAACTGTGCTTTGATTTACCGGTATCGTCCAGCGTGACAGCAGGTGGAAGAGTCTTGTAGGAGTCGTTGTAATTCAGGAGAGCGAGCCCGATGGATTTGAAAGTGTTCCTACAGGACATTTCGCAAGCAGCATTGCGAGCCGAACGCATCAGGAAGGCAAATCCGACGGCGGCGATTGAAAGAGCAACTGCAGCTAGAAGTTTCCATTTCACGCGAGAGATTCTTTCACGACGAACGTTTGCCATCAGCGAGGCCGAGGAGTTGACTCAACGCAAGTCAAAAACGGCCGATCGAGGCCTTCGTCTGCATCGCTTTGTGCTGGCTCTTCTTCATGCTCGTGCTCAGCATCGCGGTGCTCGTGCTCGTGATCGACGACATGAGTATACTCGCTCGGGCGTTCTGAGACACCATCGAATTTCATCGCCATCCGAGTTAACATCGCAACAATCCGCACCAATTTGGATTTGAGTTCGAAACTCGCCTCTCAATTTATCCCGCCAGAAACTACCAGCACGTCTTGAATCGCAGCGCACTCCAACGCTGAACCACGAGCAATATCCAGAAACCGCGCTCGATCTTTCAAACTACGTTTGCCATTACCTTCGGCAATGTTCAGCGGAATCGACTGGGCAGCGCGCAGCCATTGATCGCGTGCATGGCGATGAAGCCCCTCCAAGCACCGCGAGGATTCAAACGCATTCGCGACGTATTCGATCGAAAGCCGATAAACGTCGAGTCGATCGTGGTCGAAAAGGTATTCTGTCATGGTTGTCTCGATTCGATTACGAGCACGAGCACGACATTTGCGATTGTATGCCAGAACAATTGGGATAACCAAGTCGCGTGAATTGACATTTTAGAACCGTAGATAAGCCAACGCGACTTTGGTTCATCCCTTGGTTCGTCGATACTTCGATTGTAGTTCTTGTACAGCCGCAGCTGAGAGCCCCCAGAAGCCAGTCTGGTATCCGCATCGTTTAAGATGTCCCGTAGACAATAAGCTCGCCGTTAATGCAGCAACAAGATTTAAGAACGGTATGAAGGCAAGAAATGAGAGAATTACAGCAGTCGCGAGATTAGCAACAACGATGAGTACGCGAAAAATATAAAACGCCATCAATAGGCATAGAACCCACGAAAGAATTCGGATCATCGGAAGCGAGCTCAAAGCGAGCTCGGGGTCAAAGTGCGCCAACACGCGAATGCCGATTGCAAGGCAGATCTGAAGGGCAATCAATAGGATTACTCCGCGGTGTGCAATCGCAACTCGAATTGCACCTAACAATTCATCCGGGTCGTTGGCAACCGTAGCATTTCCCTGATTTGTTGTGCTGACACTTGGAGGTTGTGTTTGCACTAGTTCGCGAAGTGGCGGGACTCGGATTGATTTTCCGCAATAGCACTTCGCGACCCCGCCGCATTGCGCAGAGGAAACCCGAATCACGTTACCGCATTCACAAGCGAGAGATAGTTCCATAGGATTTTCGATCGACGAACGGCTAAAATCACCCGGTTGCCGCCAAGAGACTTTGACTTGAGGAAACGCACGATCGGCAACTCGGGTGCATTTTTTTGTTAGCCGCATTCGCGTTGGTAGTGCAAGGCGACCGCGCCGCAACGGAGCGGCTTCGATGACACCAGTTTGAGTCGTCGTGTGCTCGTAAGCCCGGTTTCGTAAAGCGTCGGCCCGTGTCCGGTGATCCTAGGATGGACAAGGAACACATACTCGTCGATCAGGTCCAGCCGATCTAGTTCCGTTGCGAGCTTCCCGCTACAGAGGAGCACGCCGTTTGGGGTTGAGTCTTTAAGTGTTTGCACACCCGTTCGAATGTCTCCAGCGATGTGGTAAGATTTGGTCCACGGGAAATCATGTCGCACGGAAGACACCACGTACTTGGGTTTATTCTCTAGTTTGACCGCCCATTCGCGGATTGTCGCGGGTGCGTCCACGTTGCCACTGGCTACCGCAGGCCAGTAACTCTCCATCATCTCGTACGTGATGCGGCCCCACAGCATCGCCCCTGCGTCATCCATGAGGCGTGTGAAGAAAATATGCGTCTCGTCGTCGGCGATTCCCTCGGTGTGATCAACGCAACCGTCGAGAGTGATGTTGATGCAAAACGTCAGCAGTCCCATTTCAGCGAAAACTTCCTAGCGGCTAACGATCGGGATCAGCTAGCCCGAGCAAGTAACAATGACACAAAAATTCCGGGTCGACCGAGGGCTTAGCTGCATCCCTTGGTTATCGCTTCACCAGTATCCAGCGCGGTGATAGGTTACGCCAGATGTCGGGTCAAAAAAGTATGTGGCACCACCGCCGTCCCTCTCAACCGGGCTATGAAATCTGACTGCATCATTCATTCGCGGCCAATTTAGACCTTGGAAATCCATTTCGATTTCCTCGCTCTTCACTGGTTCACCATCTTTTAGATTTGATCGAGGGACCGCAGAATAGTTTCCGTATGCAACCCAAAGACCATCAACATAGGATTTCAATTCAGATTCAGAGATTGAGTGTTTTGCTCGATGGCCAATAAAGGTTTTCTCAAGCGTGATATTTCTGGCAGCGGGGGGTAGGAAACGCTCAATTCGCAAATCCTGCACTTCATCGTAGGATGCATACTCGAAAACTCCGAACCGTCGAGCATCGACGATTTTCATTACAATTGAGCACGACGGAATGAATCCGATAATGGCGATCAGTGACGCGATCACAAAAGTCTTCCGCTGCGACCATTTCAGCTTTACGGAAACTATCGTCGCTAGCAATACGATGGCGATCAGGAGCCAAAATGTAATCTTGACTGGTAGTTCTAATGGCCAGAGCATTCATTTCCTGCGATAACGTCCGCGTTGACCGGGCCGCGGCGAGTAAAGCCACCACTTCAAAGCCGCCCGATCCGCGGCTCCGTGTCCAACGCTTTGTTCGTTGGCGATCTCTACTTTGCTTTCTTGCTCCGCTGAGTCGCTGCAGACTTGGCTTTGTTCTCATTAACTCTGAATTTAACGATCTTCTTGATCAATGTGTACGGTATTGGAGAATTAAGCGGAAATTGAACCGATCCCTTTGCACTCTGATATGCAGACAAAACATCCTTAAACTGCTCTATGCCTGATGGCGTAGGGTAAAACCCAATGTGCTTCTGGAATGCTGCAAAGTGCACCAGATTCCCGTTCAACACGAAGGTTGGAATCTGGTACTTGATCGCTTCTTGAGCTTCGGGTGCGGCCTCCCTTACGATCCCACGAATCTTCTCTAGGATGACTTGTACGTCTTCCGGAAAACCCGCAATGTACGCGTTGATCGAATTGGGTGATGCAGCGTCTGACTTCATTTCAGATGTCCAAATAATTGCAATGCGTACATAGCCAACGAACGGTGGCGATCACGCAGTCGCCGTCAAGAAACTATGATTCAAATTCGCGGTCGACCGGCGACTTGCGTGCATCGCTTGGTTCGTCGGGTTTTTGGGTAGCATTTCACAAGCCAAGAACGTCGACAAAGTGTTGAATGTCTTTGGCCATTGGAACCCATCGATTGTTCGCTCCGTCACTGCTCCATTGTAAGCGAATTACACTCGGGTTTTGAAGGTCATCGCGATAGTCAAGTAAGATTGGTGCGTCAGATCCCAATCCGAAATCGCCGATGTCGATAGATAAGTCGAAATCGATCATGTGTGGAGCCGACATTGGGTCATACCAAAATTTGTTGTGCTTTGCGTGTTCAGTCACGGTCGCGAATGGAGGGGGCAAGAGATAGAGATGCGATTCCTCCGCCGCAAGCATAGCAATTCGTTCCGGTGTGGCGAGTGATTGTAAGTTCTGACGGATAGATTCATCACTGTTTCGCGGCCATCTGCCAGTAGCGATCATTTCCTCGATAAGGATTGGGATTCTTAGCAGGGCATCTCTCCCGACGAACGTCTGCATTGACCGAGTGCGAGCAGTAGACTCTACGCAAGTCAAAAACGCCCGATCGAGCACTTCGGTCCAATGCTTTGTTCGTGGGTATTTTGGTTTCTAAAGGCAATCCGCTGTTTGCTAGGATTGAGCTTGGATGATGTCCATCGCGGTTGGAAACCAATACGATTCAATCCAATCATCACCGATTGGGGCGATCCGGTCAACAGTCCATCCCGCGTCCTGAAGCGTACACAGCATTGAGTCCGCAGCAATTGCATTCGTCGAATGAATCAATATGGGCGATATTGGTTTATGTAATGCAAGAAACCTGGCTACGTCGCGCCCGTCACCAGGATCGGGATCATTATCGTGATCGACAAACAGATCGTGGTCGAGTGAAATCAGTTTGGGTACCGTTGTCAGCGATTCATATGCGAGAATGAAATCATGTGCGGTGCGTAGATAGGCGAGTTGAATAGCGACTGATCCGAGGACGCGGGCAAAACGCTCGATACGATCACGGTCATCTTCGAGCATGAGAAGCATCTTTGTGATTCCAACCTCGATACCAGCCTGACCCACGAACTTGTAATTATCCCTGTACGGGACGGTTATCCCTGAATTTTGGGGAGTTATCCCTGATTTGTCGAATGTATTATCCCAGATTCGCTGCCGTTATCCCGGTTTTGTCGTGGCCACCAGAGTCCGCCTTGAATCAGGGATAATTAATTATTCCTGATCCCTCGCTACCTGGCAGGATATGTGGGTAATCCTGAATTTGCTTGATTCGTTTGGTGTTTTTAT
>JANPLP010000666.1:0-1594 GCA_031426595.1 Planctomycetia bacterium
ACAAACATACTCAACAAAAGCAGTTTGCTCTTCATTCGTTATCGCGGGCCAACGGTTACTCCACTCGGCATACTGCGGCAAAAGCAAATCGACAATCAAATTGCGGTCGCCAACCCGCGTTTTTACGACTCCATCACGCCGTAAATCGTTGAGCATCTTTTCTTGCAAGATCCGCAACTGACTTCCAATCGTTTGAGCCGAACTGACAGAATCCAAACACGCAGTGGCCGACAACGCCCAGTCACCCACTCTTTTCGGATCAACAACCACTTCAAAAAAAGACCCTAAGGAACGCGACAGTGGTCTCGCTCCTCGCCACACATTGGTTGAAACTACTCCATCCAATTGAATTGAACCTGGTTCGACGCTGAAATCTAAGATTGCTTCGCCTCCATTGACGATCACTCTGCGCACGCGAGCGTCCCCTCGGCGACTTAGCACAACTTTGGCAATTATGTTATCAAAGCGTACATGTATCTCAACTTGCCCGCTGATCGGCTGGTAATTCACGTTTTCAACCGAAGAAAGATTGAAGTGAGCCACGCTTCGCTGCGGACTCAACTTTCGTAACAGACTCCAGCAATGCGGCCACATGTCGTCAACGATGCTCGTGTAGACATCCCCAAGCTTTAACTCGCCATACCGCGTCTCCAACCAAGGGTCGATCCAGACTATCGAGATCTCCTGGATATTGCGATCGTTTATCGATGCAGCAAAATCCTCAACGAAGCTTGCAAAGTGCATTTCAAGATCAATACCCACAGGGCATTTTTTCGAAGCTGACAGCTGCACCAACTTTTCAGCTTCGCCAACATTTAAAGTAAACGGCTTCTCACAAAACGTCGGTATGCCCAGCTCAAGTAACCTTCGAACCTGCTCTGCATGCGCTACCGGACTCGTCGCCACCACAGCGGCATCTATCGCATGAGCGCCGCAGCCCACACTCGTCTGCACTGTTACGCGGTCGATCGATTTCTCCTTCAACCAAGGTAGCGCTCGATAGTAACCATATTCAGTCACCCAAACGATAGTCGCATTCTCACTCACAAGAGACTGAATTACAGGTAGAATAACTCGCGACCAGCGGCCGCCACCAAGGAGAACAACGCTGCGAAGCGGAAAGGGCAGGCTCACATCTTCGCTAGACATCCAGTTCTTTCACTTCCGGCATGGGTACAAAAAAAGTCGACTTCGATCCCCGAGCTCGCAGTTGCTCCGCAATCGGCTGTGCAAAATGCCAAGCCAACAACAACACGTTCTTCGGTTGCTCGTCAATCAGTCGCTGGTTGTTCACAATAGGTATTCGCTTGCCAGGAAGGTACTTTCCTAACTTTAGCGAGGTAGGCTGTTCAGCAATGTAAGGCATCAAGTCGGGTCCAATGCCCGCAAAGTTCAGCAGCGTGCTGCATCGACCGGGACATGAGTTACCGATTAACAAATGGCCTTCGCGATCACATCGCAAAGCCAGCTCAAGCAGCTCGTTCTTCAACTGAAACGATCGACGTCGAAAGCGCTCGTAGTAAGCTGGATCAGTAAAACATTTGGCTTCATCCGCAAGGATGCGATCAACGCTATCGCGGCGGGGTACATTTTT
>JANPLP010000667.1:0-6013 GCA_031426595.1 Planctomycetia bacterium
GATACCAAGGCAAACACAGATGGTTTTGGGGGCCGATCCCCGTGCGACGTGACCCATCGAACCAAGTACCGACAGCAAGTGCCCATGGAACTTCTGGCCACGCTCGCTGAAGATGATGGATTTCCTCCAGAGGGTAGAGTACGCGGTTTTCGATGGCCAAGAATAAGCGGCGGGGATGTTGATGGCAGATTGCATCCAAGGCCGCAATAGATATGGACTCATTACTCGCCACATTGTCCAACGAACTGCAACGGGTTCTCAGCCAACCCAGTCCCACCGAGCTCGAACCGCACCAGGCAATCATCGATTCGCCTTGCCAGGTAAGGCCGCTTCACCGGAGCTATCGAGTTCCTCCTCGAACTGGGTTAACAACGAATGAGCTTCGGATGCGCTCGACGCATTTCGCAATTCACTGAGGAACTTCGTATTACTCAACAAGCGAGACAATTTTGCAAGCACTTGCAAATGCACTTTGTCATCCGTCGAGCAAATTAGAAAGAACACGTCGGTCATCAATCCATTTTGATTGCCGAAGGGGAGCGGCTGAGAAGTGATACCGAGAGCCAACAAGGGCTCAGCCAAAATCGAACTCTGAGGGCGACGAGGATGCAAAAGCGCTACCCCATTATCCAGCGCCGTTGGATGTAGTTCTTCCCGCGCTTGAACGGCTTCGACCATGCGAGCTGCATCCCACAGCAAACCCGTTTGCTCGGCAAGTCCTACAATTCTCCGAATGACACTGCCGTTAGTCCGAGCCTGCAATGGTATCTCGATCGCGCCTGGCTGCAACAATTCCCCTAAACGAATAAAGTCGCTGTGACCGTCGCTCCAGCGATCCACCACGCGTTGCACGTGAGCCAGTTCACCCGCATCGCCACTAGCACCGATTCGCTGCTCCAGCCAAACGTGCACTTCAGCTTCAGAGAATCGCCATTGCCCTGAGATCTTCCGACCCGGCAGTTGTTCACGCTCAGCCAGCTTAGTGACCTGTTGTGGCGTCAAGTGCAAGTATGCTGCTAGTTGTTCAATATCCAAATCACTCGAAGCCATGTTGTACTCGTAGCCCTAATTCACGTAGCTCTAATTTACAGAGCAAAACTTAAACAGCGTTTGTTTCAGATGCTAGTTTCTAATGCCAGCATAATGCACGTCCGAATACGCAAGTTGTTACTATCAGAGTTGCTAATTGTGATGCGGATGGGCAATCATGGCAAGCCGAACTTGGGCATCGAACGCCGTATGAGCTTCGTTTCGGCTGCATTTCTCCATTGCTCTACAGTTCTTAGCTCGACTAGTATCGAGGCCTAAGTGATCTGTGTTTAAGTGATCTGTGATTAATTGGTTGCTCCCGCGCCCATATTTTCGTTGGCCGATCGTCTGGGGCTACCTTGGCTGAAAACTTGCATTCTCGTTTGGAACTGAACATGCGTACTAGCATTATCGTCCCTGTTTATAACGAAGTCGAAAATATCCGGCCGCTGGTTGAACGGGTAACGGCTGTCATGGATCAGCTTGATGGGGAATCGGAACTTGTACTGGTGAATGATGGTTCGCAGGATGGGTCTACTGAATTGCTGGATCAAATGGCAGAGCATGAGCCGCGACTGGTGGTCATTCATTTCAGAAAAAACTATGGTCAAACCGCTGCCATGCAAGCTGGGCTGGAGGCGGCGCGCGGCGAGTATTTGGCTACCCTTGATGGCGATTTACAGAACGATCCCAAAGACATTCCGAAAATGTTGGAGCAGTTAGAACAGGGGTACGATTTGGTTCATGGTTGGCGGAAGCATCGACACGACACACTTGTAACACGCAAAATTCCGAGCCGAATTGCGAACTGGTTGATTTCCCGTACGACGCGGTTTCCCATTCACGACTTAGGTTGCACTCTGAAAGTGATGCGGCGCGAGATAGCGGAAGAACTCGAACTGTATGGCGAGATGCATCGCTTTATTCCAATCCTCGCGCACTGGCGAGGGGCTCGCTGCTTGGAAATGGTAACGACTCACCACCCACGACTATTTGGCAAAACCAAATATGGACTTTCCAGAACCTTGCGAGTTGTTTTGGATTTGCTGACCGTCAAATATATGCTCGATTACTACTCCAGCCCGATGAAGTTGTTTGGACGCATCGCGATCGGTTTTATGGCACTTGGTTCTACGATGCTGGCAGGTACGGTCGCGATGAAAGCGATCGGCGGTGTGGATATGACCGGCAATCCGCTGCTGTTTTTAGGCGCTATGTTGTGTATCGTAAGTGTCCAGCTGTTTAGCGTCGGTTTGCTCGGCGAGGCAAACACGCGATTGTACTATCGACGGAACGAGCGTCGTCCTTTTGCGATTCGTCGAGTGATGTGTGTTGGACGGGAGCAGAGTGAGCCTCGCACAATTCCGATTCGTCGAGCGGCGTAAGGTTCAACGCCCGCAGTTGCCGCCTAACCTCGGCAAGCAATTTTGCTCGCGTGGTTAGTTGATCCTGATCTCTGGCAAGCAAGAAGCCAGCAAGGGACCGCGATCGCTCGCACAATTCCTGTGCTGAAATCGCGCAAAGTGGCAGTTTTTTATGCACTTGAAGCACCAAGTTTGTAGCGAATGACTTGTGTTTGGCTTTCTTTAACTCGTGGCACTGGGCTAATAGCAGAATGACGTGAGACGTTTTGTAATCTGAGTTGATTAGGGGGAGTCGGGTACTGAATGTGCATCTTAGCGCCCGCGTTCAACCCTCCAACGTTGGCGAGGCACTCGTGGGTATAGTCTCGATTCACTTGGCTATCGATGATGTCGCACTGCTTTGGGGGCCTCCTAGCCACGCACCGGAGCGGAACGCAAGTTGGGTAGTGCAAGCGCGAGACAGGGATTCGCAATCCTTGAAACGAATGACGAGTGAAATTCGTGCGCGCTGCACGTCAGCGTCTGCAGTTGGGTTGCTTTGGCAGATGGTCTTTGTTTGAATTGGTGCAAATCCGAAGGTAGGCTAGAAAGCGGCCATCGGTGTGGACTGCGGGTAAGCAGAAGTTAATAGTTACCATTCACATCACTTGATTTCTTTTAGTTTATTGCAGGATTGGTTGCATGCGTGGGGACGGGCTTGTTCTGTTTGCAATACCGTCTAGTCTCCTAAATTACAACCCGTTTTGTGGGGTCGGATAGTGTCTGAGCAGTCGTTGGTGAAAGAGTTGTCGTTGCCTGCTAAACTGAGCTCGCCGGATATTTCGATGAGCGAGGTGCACCGAATCGTTAGAGGCTTTTTCCAGCACACGCCTTGGATTTACTGGTGTGACTTTTTGTGTTCATTCGCAATAGGGTTGGCTGCCTACATCAGCGTTCCACTGCTCATTCTATTTTCCTGGCAGCAGGTTGCGGCATATTTAGTTTCAGTATTTGCCTTCTACCGCTCTGCGCTCTTCATCCACGAGATCGCTCACTTTCGTGGCCAGACGATGTTGGGCTTTCGAATCACATGGAATCTGCTCTTTGGTCTCCCCTTCCTGATGCCCACCTTTACTTACAAAACACATTTGGACCACCACGTCCGCAAGCACTTTGGGACCCACGAGGACGGAGAGTACTTGCCACTCGCGGTTCAGCATCCGCTGCACCTCGCATTTTACTTTTGCCATCCATTCTTTATGCCAATCCTAACCGTACTAAGATTCATGATTTTTTCACCTCTAGCCTGGATTAGCCCGCACATTGCCAGAGTTGTTCATGCGCACGCAAGTTCGATGGTGATTGATTTGAGTTACGTACGTAGCCAACCGAGCCGCCGCGAGTTGGCGATCATTCGTTTGCAGGAAGTGGGTTGCGCCGTGATTTGCTGGGGCGTGGCGTTGTGGCTGTTGTTCGTGAATCTTTATCCGCTTACCCAATGGACTTTGGTTCAGGTCTATTTTACGGCGGTAGGTATCCTTTTGCTGAATCATTTTCGGACTCTAGGAGCCCATCGTTTTACGAATTTACATCGCAGTGAGATGACCTTTACGGAGCAACTTCTCGACAGCGTCAACTATCCGAACAGCGCGTGGCTGGGTGAGTTAGCCATGCCTGTTGGTCTTCGATATCATGCGCTACACCATCTATGTCCCGGGATCCCGTACCACAATCTGGGTAAAGCGCATCGGAAGTTAATGGAGGAGCTCCCGGCAGATTCAATCTATCGTCAGACTGTAAGCCCAAGTCTTCTATCGACGGTTTTGGAAGTCTTTCGAAGCTCTTGGAAGCATCGCAAGCGATCGAGTTCGCCGCTGCATGATGCGTATAAAACACTCTGACATCAGCTAACTTGCCTTACGACGCCAGTGACTCCACCTTAACCGCGTGCACTCGCTAACTGTTGCCGTCTTGAGGGACGCTGCTAAGTTGATCGCGAGCGGCGAGAGACGGGAAGAGCCTCAACCATAAAGCGACGATGAGCAAAGTTCCGATGCCGCCAGCAACGACAGAAGGCACGATTCCGATCAGAGCTGCGGCTGTGCCCGACTCGAATTCGCCTAACTGATTGGAAGCACCAATGAAAACTGAGTTGACCGCGCTGACGCGACCCCGCATGTCGTCTGGCGTTTCCAATTGCACAAGCGATTGGCGGATCACGACGCTAATGCAGTCGGCGGCTCCCAGGGTCACCAACATCGTCAAGGAAAACCAAAATGAAGTGGACAGCGCGAACACAATAGTCGCCACTCCGAATATCGCCACTGAAATAAACAAGCTGCGACCAACGCGACGCTGCAAGGGATAACGCGAGAGATACCAGGTCATCACCAGCGCACCGATGGCGGGTGATGCTTGAAGCAGTCCAAGTCCTGCTGGACCAACTCGTAAAATGTCTTTCGCAAAAATCGGCAGCATCGCCGTAGCACCTCCTAGGAGTACGGCAAAAAGATCCAGTGATACCGCACCCAAAATGACTGGCTTGGAAGCGATAAACTGAAGTCCCGCCCACAACGACTCGCTCGATCTCCCTGAAACTCTCGGTGCCAGTGCCGGCATCAAGCACATCATAGAACATGCGATTGCAAACAAGAAAGTCGCAACAACATAAACGGAAGTTACACCCCACAGGAATACTAGTCCGGCTAAAGCGGGACCGCCGATGATGGCGATTTGCGTAGCCGCTGTAGACATTGCCAGAGCACGGGGGAACGCAGCAGCATCGACTATATTCGGCAACATCGATTGAATCGAAGGCATCTCAAATGCCCGCGCGGCTCCGATGATGGCGATCAGTCCAAAGATCGCTTCACGCGAAAGCCAACCGGCTCCACTTCCCCAGGCAAGAAGGCTGCAAATGATTAGTTGGACAAAGGTGCAAATCATCGCGATGTGCCGACGATCCACTCGATCCGCGAGTCCGCCGGCCCACAGAGTCAACAAGATTTTGGGTAAGAACTGCGCGAGGCCAACCAAACCGAGATCGAACGCATTACCGGTAAGCTCGTAGACCGACCATCCAGTAGCGACCACCTGCATCTGGTACGCGCCGCTTGAACACACTCGCGCAGTCCAGTAATGCCGAAACGCTTTTAAGCGAAACAGCATTCGGCCACTAATTCGTTGCTCCCGTACATCCATAGCGGTTTGAGATCCATAGCGGTTTGAAGCCTATCCTTCGCTAGCTCTGCGCAAATGCTTTTCAATAGCAGATCATCTCGCAATCAGAGCAATCCGGGTCGACGGCGACTACCCGTCCATTAGGCTCTCCCGGTTTACGAAACTGAACGATCACCGTTGGTTTTTATTCATTTTCAATAATTCTCTCTAACTTTGACCAAAGGTGTCACCGGGCAGCTGACAAATAGTGGTGTTGGGATGCGGCAGACCAACCTGACCATCCGCCGCAGTAATCAAGTCCGATCAAGGAAGTATCACATGCTTATTCTAAGTCGCAAAGCTGGTGAAAATTTGGTGATTGGTGACAACATCGTTGTCGAAGTAGTTCGTATCCAAGGCAATCGTATTACGCTCGGCATTGCTGCACCTTCGAACGTCAAGATCCTTCGTGGCGAGTTGGA
>JANPLP010000668.1:0-5289 GCA_031426595.1 Planctomycetia bacterium
CTCGACGAAATCGGTGAAATGAGCCCCGATCTGCAAGCCAAATTCCTGCGAGTTCTCGAAGGTCAACCCTTCGAACGACTCGGCGGCAACCGCGCTATCAAGACCGACGTGCGAGTTATCGCTGCCACGAATCGTGACTTAGAAGATGCCGTGAAGGCAAAAGAGTTTCGCTCGGATCTGTACTTTCGCTTGCGAGTGATCGAAGTGGAAGTCCCAGCACTCCGCCAACGGCTTGAAGATCTGCCCCTGCTCGTCGAACACTTCATTCAGTTGCTTCGCCACCATGCCGACCGCCGCATCGATGGGATCACACCTCAAGCTCTCGAACAGCTCAGCCGCCACACCTGGCCTGGAAACATCCGAGAACTGCGGAACGTGATCGAACGCGCCATGGTGCTCGGCTCGAGCAATGTTCTGGATGTTGAAGATTTTTCGCTAAGCAGTCTCGGTGCCGCACCGCCTACTAGCACCACTGCCCCGTCGACCAGCTCCACATATCAGCCGATCACGCTCGACGATCTCGAACGCGCCCACATTCTCGCCACGCTCGAATTCGCCGAAGGAAACAAAACCAAAGCCTCGCAAATCTTAGGCATCGAACGTTCGACACTAGATCGCAAGCTCAAACGCTATTGAAGCAGTCGCACCGACTAGCGAAAGAACTTGATGCAGCAAGGAGACCCGACTTCAATCGGTTTGCCCACCGGCTCAAGCGATCCAGTAGCACCATCGATTCGGAATGAATAGATCGAATCTGAACCTTGATTCTGCGCCAACAGATAGGTGCCTGTCGGGTCGATACGAAAGTTTCGCGGAGTCTGACCTCGGGTCGAAGTGTGTCCCACCATCTTCAGTTGACCGCGGGCTTCATCAAAGCCAAACACCGAGATGCTGTCATGACCACGGTTCGAACCGTACACGAATTTACCGTTGGGATGAACCAATACCTCAGCCGTCGAAGTGGAGCCCTTAAAGTCGCTGGGCAAGGTCGAGAGATGCTGAATCTCCGTCATCGTTCCCGCACCCGCATCCCAGGTGCACGCGGAGAGTTGCGAAGCCATCTCGTGAATCACAAAAGCATGCTTGCCGTTAGGATGAAAAGCCAAATGCCTAGGCCCGAATCCAGGCGTGGCTTTGAACGGCTTGCCGGTGTTCGTTAAAGCACCGGTAGTGCGATCGAGCGTATAGATCACCACCTGGTCCAGCCCCAAATCGACAGCGCACACATACCTATCGCTTGGGTCAATCAAAATACAGTGCGCATGTGGGCCTTCTTGCCGCGCCGGATCGACACTTTTACCCACATGCTGAATGTTGCTAACGCTCGCCATCAACTCACCGTTCGCCCCCAACGAATAAGCGGAAACGCTGCCGCTGCCATAATTGGCGACAAAGGCGAACTTGCCCGACTTGTCAGTCGAAACAAAACACGGCCCATCACCACCAGCCGGCTTTCCACCCAGCTCTTGCAAAGAACCGTCAGCTGCAATCTTGTAAGCCATCACTTGCGCATTCTCACGCTTGCCGCCACGCCGAACTTCACTGATCGAGTACAGCACATCCGCCGTGGGATGAACCGCCAAAAAAGTTGGATTCTCAAGCTCGGCCACCAACTTTGGAGGCGTCATGGATCCATCGGCAAGATTCAGTTCGCTGCGATGGATGCCTTTGCTGCTCCCAGATGTGTAGGTACCGATATAAAAAGGAATCGTTTTCATGTTGCCTTGCGCGGATAAAAGTGGAATGTCGAAGTGCGTTGCAAATAGTATCACTGCGCATAGCAGCGTGCCAAGTTGACGTCGATTCATGATGTCGCTTTCATTTAACTGGTTGACTCTCAAAATCAGTTTCTTGCACCCAACCTGCTCTGACTTTTTCACCCCGCTGCATGCGTTCGTAAAAGTTTTTCGCGGCCGGTGTGGCAACTGGATAAGTATCAAAAATTTGCCCATTGCCAAGTGCGCGAGGATCACCTTGCGCCTTCAACTTTGCGGTCATCGTCTCGCGCAGCTCAGCCGTTCGTGAAACGTGCTCGGGGGCTGCCGCCAGGTTGCTAGTGCAATAGCGGTCCGCTTTCAGGTCGTAGAGCTCTTCGCTAGGTCGCATCCCAAAATTCCACTGCCAAAATCGATCGTCGCTGTATTTTGAACCAACCAGCAACCCCTGCTTTCGCCCCGCTTCAATAATCAGTGATTTCGTGGGGCTACCATCGGTATCCAAGTAACCCGTTTCTGGATTACCCGCTGGCCAACGCGCGGGTTCATAATTCTTTAGATAAAGGAAGTCTTCGCGCACCATTCCGCGTATGGGATAGCCGACATCGCCTGGTCGACCCACATCGGTTCGCTCTTTGCCAACCAGCGCATAATCTCGCTCAGCAACCACCCGCCCCGCACTGTCACTTTCGAAAATCGGACGCCACGAAGCGCCTGATAGGGGAGCCATTCCACTAGCATCGGGCTTTATCCCTGCCACATCTAGCAACGTGGCGGCGACATCGGTGAAGTTCACGAAGTCGTCGATCGTTCGGCCAGCCGTGGAGATCCCTTTAGGCCATCGAACCGCTAGCGGCACATGATTGGAATCGTAGTACGCATAACCTTTCACGCGGGGGAACGGCATGCCATGATCCGAAGTGAATATCACCAGAGTATTGTCCAGTTGCCCGCGCCGCTCCAACTCAGCCAACATCCGCCCCAGTTGACCATCCATGGACTCGACCTCGAGCGCATAATCCAACATGTCATGACGAACGACTTCCGTATCTGGCCAATACGCCGGCACCTGATCGATGTCGTTTAACTGTTTACCCCCGACGTTCACTCCCGATTGAAATTCATAATCGCGATGCGGCTCCATCGCTCCATACCAAAAACACCACGGTTTCTCAGCCGGAGCTTGGTCCAAAAAGTCCTTGAAATTCATGGCATAATCATTGTTGGCCATCCCCTTAACCGGCGGCTTGGCGGAATGTTTATTGAAGGGCACGCCGGCCATTTGACGCGGCATGCCGGTGGCATCCTTCGCTTCGCCTGGTCCCCAACCTTTGCCCGTGATTCCGACGAACCAACCCTGCTCCATCAACACCTCCGGCCACGTCTTGAATTTGGCTGGAAAGTAGCACTGATGATTGGCTGCGTCCTCGAGCAACCAGGGATAACGACCTGTCAAAATGCAAGCTCGAGAGGGCGCGCACTTCGCGATCGGCGTAAAGGCATTTTTAAAAAGCAGACCCTCACGCGCAACTCGGTCAAGCGTGGGTGTCTTCACCCAAGTTGTCCCGTACGCCCCGCCATGCAAGCCCCAATCGTCAGCGATGGCGAAAAGAATGTTGGGCGGTGCGTTACCATCCCCCGCCCAAACTCGATTGACGCAAATGCAAACCAGTCCCATCACAAACAGAATACGCCGCATAGTGAACTCAAATTGTTAGCGTAGCTTGCGAGGTTCGCACGAGCCTCCTGGATAGCTGCTCTGTAGCCGTTCGCCGCGCGAGCGACTACTTCACTTCGGTCAGCTTGATATTCTTGAACTGAATCTTCATCGGCGGACCGACGTGAATTTGGAATGCCAACACGCCTGAGGCAGAGGCTTTGCCTTCTTGATCATCGATCACTTCGGACATCAGTTGACCGTTGATCGTGTGACTCAGCTTGTTGCCGACCGCGACTAGTTTGTAATGATTCCAGTCGCCGCCTTTGATGGATTTGCCGAGTTCTTTCGTGTCGCCGAATTGGTCCACTTTCTTTTCACCCGCTTTGTCAATCGTCACACGTTGACCTCGCTGAGCCAAGATGCCGCGGCCTTTTTCTTCGTAGTTGATCCCCGCGTACTGCAAGCTCGCATCAATGTCCGCTTGATACCCACCGACGATAAAATCCTTCGCATTGATCAGCTTGCTGCGGTATTGAACACCCGAGTTTCCTTCCGATCCAAGTTTATAATCGAACTCCAATTCGAAGTTGCTAACTTCCCCATCCCACACCAAGAATGTGTTGAAAGTTAATTTCTTTTCGGCTGTCGTTATGCCTGTGATGCATCCATCTTGCACGGACCACAGTTCCGGATTGCCTTTCCAGCCGGTGAGATCTTTGCCGTTGAAGATTTCCTTCGCAGCCTGCTGTGCCTGGGCGGAGCCGGCCATGGTGCAGAGCACAGCGGCCAGTGCAAATCCGAGAACTTGGGTTAATTTCAGAACTTGGCTTGATTGAAGAATCAGCATGTCGATCGCCTCAGTTTAGGGTGGGTAAGGATGTGCATTAACGCGACGAGAAGGGGCGCGAAAGCACTTTAGGGAGTCCATAGTTTATCTACTAGCCAGTCTATCTGTAGTGCCTCCTTAGGGAAATGTCCCGAATTGCAATAGAGCTGCGACTTCGGCTGGTCTACAATAATGTCCTTGATGGTCGCCCTCTGTACGGTTTTGATTTGCTCTCTTCATGAACCAAACTCCGCAGTTAAATTTCGGTCGCCGGCTGCTCGGTTTGCTCTCATTGATGATTCAGCACATCGCCATCACGCTATCTTGCGGACTGTGTGCACTACTGCTTTGCGTTTGGACTGCGCGATTCCACCCTTGGCTGGAACTCGCGACTCATTTTTCAGTGCACGCCTTGATTGTGACGGTAGCGCTGATTCCAGTTTTATGGGTAACTGCGCACCGCCGAACCGCCATCGTCTGTGGCTTCATGGCGGTCTGTTTCACCTACATCGTACAACCCTGGTACTTGATTCCTCTCGCTGCCAAACCCCAACCCGATGCGCTTCGCGTGCTCTCGTGGAATGTGCTGGCAACGAACAACGAGTTCGATGCGATCGTTGATTTCATTCGCAGCGTGGATCCCGACGTATTGGTGTTGATCGAAGTGCGTCCCGATCTACTCGAACGAGCTCCTTGGATCTCGGAACACTATCCCGTGTCAAAAGTAATTCCCAATTGGGGCGGAGCGGGGATTGCCGTGTTCAGTCGCGCGGCGGAAGACAAGTATTCCGTCGAGCTAACAGAGCACAATTTTGCAACTCGAACCATGCCCTCGATCGTCGCCACATTCACCAGCATAGAAGGCGCCCGAAAAGTTGATTTGATTGCGACTCACACCTTTTCTCCGACACCCCCGCAACGCGCTCTCGTCCGCGACAAACAACTCCGCAAGTTCCTGGAATGGTCAAATCAGCATTCGAATCCGCAGTGCTTGGTAGGTGACCTCAACACCACCCCCTGGACTCAAGTATTCTGGGAACTGCAACGCGCTGGCTTTCACGACTCGAGACGCGGCGCGGGGAATTGCC
>JANPLP010000669.1:0-5653 GCA_031426595.1 Planctomycetia bacterium
CGTGCGTCCTCGCATTCGACGCAAAGATGTCCAGAATCAACTCCGTGCGGTCAATGACTTTTGTACCAACCTCTTTTTCGATATTCCGAGTCTGCCCAGGCGAAAGGTCGTTATCAAAAATTACCACGTCGGCCGAATGCATTTCAACAAGGCTTCGCAACTCCGTAATTTTGCCTTTGCCAAGATAAGTTTTCGGGTCCGGCTTCTCCCGCCGCTGCAACACGCCAGCAAACACATGTGTGCCCGCCGATTCTGCGAGCCCCGTTAACTCGTCAAGAGGATTTTCAGTAAAAGTGTCATTCGGCGAAATCAATCTCGCCAACACACACCCTTCCGTCGCAACACTTTGTGATCTGTTATGCTCATGCACCGTGGGTTGATCTCTCCATGCAATCGTACCGAATACTAAACCGCTTCTTTGTGTCTCTACCAGTCCCAATTCCAAATCTATCGCGTCCAAATCAACGTCCCGCAACTTTTCCTGCATCGGTCAAGCCGACCCCACTATTATATTGCGACAACGCGACAGAACAGTAGCAGCATTACCGTTTTGTTCCCTTTTTGCACTCTGCGAGGCATATGTGGCTCGTTACCAACTGCAGCACGCACGTTGGCTTCTAATCTGACAGCTCCCCGACTATCGAGGTTCAGTGCCAATCTGCCACTTTAACACTTGGCTGACCTTCTATCTTCCCTGCAAACTCTAGGCCAGCACATACATCGCAACCTTGCCTGCGACATCCGTCAACCGAAAATCGCGACCCGCGTATCGGAACGTCAACCGCTCATGATCCAGTCCAAGAATGTGCAGGATCGTTGCATGCAGATCGTTGACATGCATTTTATTTTCCACCGCATAGTAACCGTAATCATCCGTCGCGCCGTAAGCCACACCACCCTTTACGCCCCCGCCCGCCATCCACATCGTAAAGCCATGGGGATTGTGGTCGCGGCCATCGTTCCCCTGAGCCGTCGGGGTGCGTCCGAATTCGCCACCCCATAAAACCAAAGTGTCCTTCAGCAGATCGCGGTCCTTCAAGTCCTGCAAGAAACCAGCGATCGGCTTGTCGACTTCCGCAGCATTTTTTGTGTGCCCCTGATACAAGTTTCCATGCTGGTCCCACTGCACTTCGCTGTCACTATGCGTCACCTGCACAAATCGAACTCCGCTTTCCAAAAACCGCCGCGCCATCAAACACTGCCGCCCGAAATTCTCGGTCACTGGATCGTCGATACCGTATTGCTGGTGCATCGCCTCACTCTCGCGGCTCAAATCCTGAATCTCCGGCATCGTCGACTGCATGCCAAACGCCAACTCGAAAGACTTCAATCGACCCTCTAAAGCTCGATCTGGCCCGGTAGACTCAAGATGCGATTGATTCATCGCTTGCAGCAGTTCTAGCTGCTGACGTTGTAGCTCAAAGTCCATCCGCTTGTTGCGAACATGCTTGACGCTCACCGACGCAGCCGCCTGACTCGCATTGCCGATCGGAGTCCCCTGACAATGCGCGGGCAGAAAGGCGGCTCCCCAGTTGTTCACTCCGCCATGCGCGAGCGTCGGACAAATGGTGATGAAGGCCGGCAAGTTTTCGTTCTCAGTTCCCAATCCGTACGTGACCCAAGATCCTAGACTCGGTCGCACGAACTGATCGCTGCCCGTATGCAGTTTCAATAACGCACCGCCGTGAGCGGGATTCGTGCCATGGACAGAACGCAGTACACATAAGCTATCGATGTGCTTGGCGACGTTTGGAAACAACTCACTGACCGGCAAGCCGCTTTGACCATGCGGGCGAAACTTCCAGGGTGATTTCAACAATTTACCCTGCTGCGCAAAGGTCACATCGGGCAACGCAAATGGTGGATCTTTCCCGTTGTCACGGTCCAGCAGGGGCTTCGGATCAAACGTGTCGACATGCGAAGGACCACCTTTCATAAACAGAAACACAATTCGCTTCGCACGCGCCGGAATCCTAGCCAGCGAACCCGTATCCGTCACCGACGAACCTTCACCGCCAACCGATGTTCTCGCCAGCAGCGCAGCCAACGCTAAGCCACCGAATCCTACCGCTGAATTTTTTAGTAACTCGCGACGACTGCGAAGTCCAATTGTTGCATCCATCACTTATCTCACGTAAATGAATTCGTTACTCGCGATCAAACTGTGACAGAACACAGCCCACGCCGACCGATCCGCCTGTTCACCCCGCTCCGCCAAACTGAATTTCAACCGCCCAATGAACTCCGTCGCCCGCGTAAGCTCAACCTGAGTTGGCCGCCGCCCGACTCCCATCGCATAAGCCGCTTCGACTCGCCGCGCAACATCTTCGGAATGCTCGACCACTCGCTGAGCCAACGCATCCGCAGACTCCATGACCAACTCATCATTCATCATCAACAACGCTTGCGGCGCAACAACCGTGGCATTTCGATCGCCAGTAGGCATCGTCGGATCCGGAAAATCAAATTGCTCGAACCAGGTATACAGGTTATTGCGAATCACCGGTAAAAACGCGCCGCGTCGTAAACTCTCGTACCGCGTGTGATCGACCGACGTATGATTGAATACAAACTGCCGATTGCGAAGCGGTACGGTCTTGCCGCCCAGCGCCAAATCCAATCGCCCCGATACCGCCAAGACCGCATCGCGAATCTGCTCCGCCTCCAGCCGCTGCATGCGAAACTTCCACAGCAACGAATTCTCCGAATCGACACTGACGCACAGGCTTTCATCTTCGCGAGTCGACCCCATCTGATAAGTGGCCGACAATACTAGCATGCGTTGCAACTCCTTCACCGACCACTCCGACTCCATAAAGTGCCGCGCGAGAAAGTCGAGCAGTTCCGGGTGCGAAGGTCGCTCGCCCAACGCTCCGAAGTTTTCCGTCGACGCTACTAAGCCGCGACCGAAGTGCCATCGCCACAATCGATTCACGAACACACGAGCCGTCAGTGGATGCTGTGTACTGGCCATCCACTGCGCGAGCTCTAGACGACCGCTCTGATGCCGAGCCAAGATGGGCGCTGTATCGGGTGAACGCATGACAACGGGAAAATCTCGCGCCACCGCTTCACCTAAATTCCTATGACTCCCCCGAATGTGCAACGGCAGACTTTGCATGACTTTACCATCTGCCACCCCCATCGCAGCCGTTTCATCCGCCGCCCCGCTTTCAACAACACGGGCCTCCTCCATCAATCGGTAATATTCAGCGAGCGTTGCTTCGTCGAATGCAAACTCTGGCTGAGGCGGGATGGCTAAGAAACCCGCCGCGTCGTCGAGCGCCACGCGAGCTTGTTCAAGCCGAGCGTCTTCAAGCGACTTGACACCAGCATTCGTTTTCTTAGCTTCTGCCCAAGCCTGCTCGGCTTCCGAAAACAATTTGCGATAGTGCTCACCTACCTCCGCTGACAAACTTGCCGGAAGGCTCTCTTCGCTCAGGTCACACACTTCCGCTTGATCACCCTTCTTCGATACCAACATGTGCCAAGTTGAAAAGAGCTCGTCGTCGCGATGATATTCCAGATGCAATCTACAGTGATGCAAAATGCGAGAATGCAGACCAAGCGGCTTGGCCACCGCCGCAACCTCCTTTAAAGTCGCTGAAGCACTCAGCCTCGAAGCAGCCGCTAAATAGTCCGCCGCCTGGGCTCGCGCCGCCGCCCGCAGCTTAGCAACCGCTTCTCCCTTAAATTTATTGGCCGCCGCATTCTTCGCCGCAATCTCAGCCTCAACTACTTTCAGTCGCGTGAGCTCGTCGGCTGTCGCAAACGAATGCTCGTTCCAATGCTTGATCGCACCGTTGTTCGTCGGACCAAAAGTTTGCGTACTCTTGAAAATAGCCGCCAACGCGTAATAGTCTTTCTGCTTGATCGGATCGAACTTGTGGTCGTGACAACGCGAACACCCAATCGTCATCCCCAAAAAGGCTTTCCCAGTTGCATCGATTTGTTCATCGATCGTATCCATTACCAACTTCTCACGGTCGGGCTCAGCCAGCACCTTAGCCCCCAGAACCAAGAATCCCGTCGCCGTAATCGTCTCTCGATTTGACCCGTTCACCAAATCGCCTGCTAATTGTTCAACCAAAAAACGATCAAAGGGCTTGTTCGCGTTGAAAGCATCGATGACATAATCGCGATACCGCCAAGCGTTACCCATCGCCAAGTTTTCATCCAAACCATTGGAGTCCGCATACCGCGCAACGTCTAACCAGTGCCGCCCCCAACGCACTCCATACTGCGGCGATCCCAGTAAACGGTCGACCAATTTGCTATAAGCATCCGCCGACTCATCGGCTGCAAACGTTTCGACTTCCTCTGTTGTCGGAGGCAAGCCCGTCAAATCGAACGTCACTCGACGGATCAGCGTTCGTCGTTCCGCCGCTTGTGCAGGCCGTAGTCCTTTTGCCTCTAACGCCGCCAACACAAAGTAATCCACCGGAGTCCTCACCCATTCCCGCTGTTGGACTTCAGGCAACGGCGGATCTGAAACGGGCCGCAGTGACCAGAACTCGCGCCCCGCTTCGATGCTCATCCCCGTCGGACTCACCCCACCCACTGCCTCCACTTCCCGCGTATCCGGAGCTCCCATCTCGATCCACTTCACCAACACGGCAATCTCTGCCTCACTAAGTTTTCCACTCGGCGGCATCTGCAGCTCACGATTCTCGTACTGAATCGCCTGCACTAAACGACTCTCACTCGGCTTTCCTAACACCAGCACCGCACCGCTGTCTCCACCCGCCAAGACGCCCGCCTTTGAATCCAATCTCAGCCCGCCACTTACCTCCGCGGAAGAATGGCATTCGTAGCAGCGTTCAATCAGCAAGGGTCTAACTGACTTTTCAAAAAAATCGATTTTCTCAAGCGAGTTTTGATCGCCCGTTGAGAGATTCGTAGCGAGATTCGTCGAGTTGGGCGGCTGGGCACATGCCTCATCAGTAAACTGGCACGCAACCACGACGCCAGCGATCAAACAAAAGGTCGAGAAGCGATGGGGAGCCCACATAACAAGCGAATACATCTGAGTTGATAACCGCTTACGTTTCGTAATCAGCTTCGAAGCTGGGTGTAAAAACCAGTTCGACGGCGTTTTCATGTGGTGCATGGGGATGACTCAGGTAGGAAATAGGAGTCGATCGGTAGGCGAACCTGTCGAGCCAAGGTTCGCTCGCAGTCATGTTCTCAAGCCCGATTATAGCTGATTGATCTCCCCCAGGTACACGTAAAAAAGAAGCACCAATAATCACCCGCCTTGAACTACCCCAGCCCCATAAAAAGACTTCCGCCAAGATTGGATGCAAACTAGAGCAATAGAAGTGTTCAGCCGGGAACTCAGCGACCGAAAACCACCTCGCCGCAACCGCGCGCAAATCTCAGCAGCCTAATAACGAGCCGATTACTTTCAACGGTATCACGAGCGGGGTGCTCGACCAAAAACAGTTCTAAACCCCAACACGCCCGCTACAGTTTGCGACTGAACGAATGCAATACAAGCTCGAAGCGCCAGCGAGTGAATCTATTTCCCCCACTTCAAAACGCCAGCACCTTCCACCACACCTTCCACCACACCTTCCACCACACCCTCTTCCCGACCAAACATTCGCGACCGACCGCTGGCAGCTGCCACAGCGCAATACAAGCTCGAAGC
>JANPLP010000670.1:0-2621 GCA_031426595.1 Planctomycetia bacterium
GTGGAAGGGAGTTCGCCGCTAACCTTACGAGGGGATGCACCGGAGTTTTTCTGTAGACGCGACAGCTCAGCCCAATCCTGTTCGCTGAGGTTACTAGCGACGGTGGGAGGTGTCAACGAATGTTCGCGAAGTTCGGGCCAGGTGTGCGCGGCAACGTCCAGTTGGGGCGGAGCGCCGGGCGAAGGTTGGTGGGTCGATGTGGGGGGCGCAGGGTTGCGCAAAAAGGGGGCGGAGAGGACAGCGCCACTGGCAAGTACGAGCGCAGCCCAACTGCGAGGTCCGACATAACGAACTGAATCTGTCATGGCACGGTATCTTTGGCTGTTCCAAAGCGGGAGTCCGCAGTGCCACGTCCGTGCGAATAAAAGCGGTCGACTTAAACCGAGCTATGCCAAACCACCATGCACAGCTCACACTATCCAAATCAGTCCTGCGTGAAGCGGGACTCGGTTGGTTATCGACATTCGCGATTCAAGAATTTCGTTCGTTGAGAAAATGACTTTGTGCGCTGCTTGGGCAAGATAGAAGGGCCCTGCATTCGTTATGAAACGAAAAGAGCGGCCTCACTTTTTAGTGAGCGCCGCTCTTGTGGCTAAGTGATTCTCGAATCGCTCGAAGTGGCTTGACGAGCCAATCGGCACTTAGCGTTAGGATGAACAGTTTGGCACTTGTTAGAGCCGGATGGGAGCATCAGTAAAGAACACTCATTACTGCGATCCTGGTACCTACGCAGCTTAGAATACGTCGGTCAGGAAGTGATGTCCCCAGTGGTAACGTTTCGGGCTAGGGTACTCGTTGTGCCAATTGCGGTTGTAAACGGGAATCTGCATCTCAGGAGCGTAGCGATAATACATGCTGTCGCTGCTTTGATACGATTCAGGGCTTTGGAAGTTCTGTGGATAGAATACGTAAGGGTAGTGGTAAAAGCGGTTGCAATCGCGGCTGTTACCGGCACTGCCCCACGAGTAACCGAAGGCCTTCGGCGTGTTGGCTCCATAGCCTGCGTAACCGTATGCACCTGGAGCGGCATTCGCATACGAAGGTGGGCAGTATTCGCCCGTTTCGCTTTGCGGTGCAACAGCGCTGGTCAACTTGGCTGGTGTTTTCTTAGCGGGTTCTTCGCCGCGCACGTTGCCGACCAAATTGGCCAAACAGGCGACAGCGATCATTGCTGAAATCGTGTGTTTACGGATCATGTTTCTTATTTCCCCTGCGGCGGCATGTGGCGACTAAACGTTGCCTTCGGAACTTCGAATCGGCTTGCGGCAAAGGTAGAGTTGAAGGAATATCCGTCACATCCAGCATTAAGCAAATCGTCAATACACTGCGCAAACCTTGACGCGCAGACCTTTTGCTGATCGCGCGCCAAAGTCAGCTTGTTCAGTAAACTTCATCGCACGGTTAGAATGCTGGCAAAACATTTCAACATTTTGAACTCAAAGGACGCCGACCTTGTTGCTCTACCATGACCAAATCTTTACCGAGCACGACACCGGTTCGCATCCTGAGTGCATCGCGCGAATTGAGCGAGTGAATGCAATGTTGGAGAGCAGTGGCTGGCTTCGGCGTGCCAACTGTCCAACCTGGCAAGCGGCATCCAGGGAGTCGATTGAGCGAGTTCACAAGGCGGTTTACTACGAGCAACTGAAAGCGTGGTGTCAACAAGCCGCAGGCCGTATTGAGGCGGACACGGTGGTCAGTCGCGGCTCGTGGAACGCTGCGACGCGAGCGGCTGGCGCGGCGATCGATGCTGTCGAGCGAGTGGTGCGTGGCGAGGACAAACGCGCCTTTTGCGCGATCCGACCCCCGGGTCATCATGCGCTCGCCGATGGTCCGATGGGGTTTTGCTTGTTTAATAGCGTTGCCATCGCCGCCCATGCGGCTCTCGCGGCCGGGTTGCATAAAGTCATGATCATCGATTGGGATGTGCATCATGGAAATGGCACCCAAGATGTTTTTTATGACGACGGCCGGGTGGGATTCTATTCCATCCATCGCAGCCCTTTTTATCCTGGGACAGGGAGCGCGAGCGAGACGGGCACTGGAGCTGGTTTAGGCTGGGTTGCAAATGAGCCCGTAGCCGCTGATATCAGCTTGAAGAGCTTTACCGAGCGGTTTACGCGCGGAATCGAGGCATTGGCTGCTAAAGTGAGGCCGGAGCTAATTTTGATCAGTGCGGGCTTCGATGCGCATCGCTCAGATCCAGTGGGGTCGCTCTGTTTGGCGGACCAAGATTTTGGTGATTTGACGAGGATTGTCCGCGAGTTGGCGGTCAGTCATTGCGATGGCAAAATGGTCAGTCTGCTTGAAGGCGGCTACCACTTGGAGCATTTACCGATGTCAGTCAACGCACATCTGGCTGAATTGGAAGTTTGATAGCGGAAGCAGCGAGCTGCTGGGCCTGCAGTTTCGCGCACGTTGTTCGGTGGAGGGAGCCTGCGTATACTCAGAAGCCGCTGAGTTCGGAGTTGACTTCGCGGCTGAACTGAAAATCGGCCTAGTGCATTGTCCACATTTGATTTTAGGGTTGAGCGTATTTGGGTGGCACGCCCTGAGGCTTTGCGAAGGCGTGATTTGAGCGACAATAGCCACGCTCTTCGCAAAGCCTCAGAGCGTGCCAC
>JANPLP010000671.1:0-8044 GCA_031426595.1 Planctomycetia bacterium
CACGCCCTTCGCAAAGCCTCAGGGCGTGCCACTCAACTCAGGGCGTGCTACCCAAACAGGGCGTGCCACCCAAATACGATCAACCGTAAAAATAAGCTATAACGCTGCACTAGTAAGGCTCTATAGTGTATGGCAGTCCTCACGGATCGCAAACAGGCTGCAGCAGTTCCCTTTTTATTACGCACGGTTTCGGCATAAACCTGCCCTGCATAAACCTGCCCTGCCTAAACCTACCCTGTGGTCCTCGAAAAAATCCAGGTGTGAAAGTACAATTGCCGCTGCTGCAAGCCGCGAGGTTTAGCAGCAATTCATTAAAGCGTTCAAGGTGGGCTCGCTTTCAGGATGTCTCTTCCGACTGAATCATCAAGTTTCAACAGTGGGGTCCAACTGTGATAATCGGCGTGCCAGCAGAAGTTAAGCAAGATGAGTATCGTGTGGCAATGTTGCCTGTTGGCGTGGAGGAATTAACTTCACGCGGTCACAAAGTAGTTTTTCAGGCCGGTGCAGGCCTCGGATCTGGACTAGCTGACCATGCTTACCTCGAAGCGGGTGCGGAGTTGGTGGCTTCGATCGAAGATGTATACAGAGCGGCTGAAATTGTTGTCAAAGTAAAGGAACCGCAGGCTAACGAGTTCCCATTGATCCGGTCGGGACAGACCCTGTTTACCTATTTTCATTTCGCCGCAAGTCGCGAACTGACCGATGCCATGATTGCTTGCGGAGCGAATTGCCTGGCGTATGAGACACTGGAAGACGAGCGCGGGCGATTGTCGCTGCTGACGCCGATGAGCGAAGTGGCGGGCCGCATGAGTATCCAGGAAGGTGCGAAATTTCTCGAGCGACCGCAGCAAGGTCGCGGCATCTTGCTAGGCGGTGTTCCCGGTGTCCCGCCCGCCAACATTCTGATCCTGGGTGGTGGCATTGTGGGTTCCAACGCAGCCAAAATTGCGGCTGGTTTCCGCGCCGACGTTAATATCCTCGATGTGAACATGGATCGCTTGCGATACCTGGATGACGTGATGCCGCCGAACGTGAATGCTTTGTATAGTGACCGCCATACTATTCGTGATCAACTGAAATTGGCTGACTTAGTGATCGGCGCGGTGTTGATTCCGGGAGCTAAGGCACCGCACTTGGTACGCCGTGAAGACTTGCTTTTCATGAAGCCAGGTTCGGTCGTGATCGATGTCGCGATCGATCAAGGGGGCTGCTTTGAGACCAGCCGCCCGACCACGCATAAGAACCCAACTTATATGGTCGACGACGTGCTGCACTATTGTGTGACGAACATGCCAGGTGCTGTGGGACGGACGAGCACGTTTGCGCTCTGCAACGTGACACTTCCCTGGGTGCTGAAGATTGCTGACGCGGGAGTTCACGAGGCAGTTCAAAAGTACGCGCCGGTTCGTACGGCGGCTAATGTGATGGAAGGTCGGGTAACGAACCGCGCCGTTGCCGAAACGTTCGGTTTTGTTTTCACTCCGCCTGCATAACGTTTTGCGCCCACTGCACTACACTTTCATATCTCTTTCGCGCGATCGAGTCTCGTTCATGCCTGCTAGCAGCCACGCAAGTGAAAATTCCGTAGACGTAGACGACAATAAGTCTCACAGTCGAGTCGACACGCATCCCGCCGCAGTCCAGTGGTTGGGCGACTGCGAAGGGTTTCTACAGTTGATCGACCAAACTTGTTTGCCTCGCGAATTAAAGTTACTGAAGTGCAGCCATGTTGAGACGGTTTGGGAAGCGATCAAGTCACTGCGAGTGCGTGGCGCTCCAGCGATTGGGATTGCTGCGGCTTACGGAGTCTGTGTGGCGGTGCGCGATGTGCCTCACGAATCGGTCGCCGCGGTTGCTTTGTCCTCTGCGAAGTATTTAGCGACCAGCCGCCCGACAGCCGTGAATCTGTTTTGGGCATTGGATCGAATGCAAGCGGTGATTAGCACGCACCAGGAAACGGGAACTGGCGTCAATCTCCGTGAAGCGCTCTTGTTGGAAGCGCGCGCGATTCATGAAGAGGACCGTGCGATGTGCCGAGCGATAGGTCGACACGGTGCAGAATTGATTCCCAGCACGGCAACGTTGATTACGCATTGCAATGCCGGTGGACTGGCGACCGCCGAATACGGTACAGCGCTCAGCGTCATGTTTACTTGTCAAGATCAAGGAAAACACCTGAAAGTCTTCGCCGATGAAACTCGACCGCTATGGCAAGGCGCTCGCTTGACCGCCTTTGAACTGCATCAACGTGGCATCCCAACCACCGTGATTTGCGACTCGATGGCCGCGCACGTCATGCAAACTCAAAAGATCGACGCGGTTATTGTTGGTGCCGATCGCATTACGGCTCGGGGCGACGTCGCAAACAAAATCGGCACTTACGGTTTAGCCGTGGTGGCCAAGCATCATAACGTTCCATTTTATGTGGCTGCGCCCAGCAGCACGTTTGACTTGACATTGATGCATGGTTCGGAGATCCCAATCGAACAGCGCAGCCGCGATGAAGTCGTCGCTCCTTACGGTCATGATGTCGCTCCCGACGGAGTAGGCGTTTACAACCCGGCATTCGATGTCACGCCGGCTGAGCTGATTACCGCATTGATTACTGAACGAGGCGTAATCCGCAACGTGAACCAGCTCAGCATCGCTCAGCATTTTGCATAGCTTAGATTTAGCGAAAACAGGCGGCGCGCAGTTCTGCTACAGCCACTGCAGGAGCACATCGAGCGAGGGAAGGTGAGAGCTGATCTGCTAGCCAAGTGATGTCCAGCGAGCGGTGAGGCAGCAACCCCAGCGCGCGCGAAGCCAAAACTCGGCCATGACCGGCCACAACGATCTTTGCGACCTTGCAGGCGGTCTCTTCTACGCCTTGCAGATTCCGATCGATGGCTTGCGCAATATCGGCCGCTTGTGCATCGATGCATTGACTCGCCATTTGCATGGCTGATTCCCTCGATAGAGTCTCAGCATCTTCGCCAATCATTCTCGCTAATCGCGCGTGCGCAAATGCTTTTGTCCGAGGACGATTGTCTGCTGAATCGCGGTCGTTGGGCCACTCGGGTGCAAGTCCTAGTAAAACGTAGCAATCGTCACTCGTCGCAAACCGCTCTGCCATCAGTGGACAAGAGTGCCCGCCAATTTGAACACTTTTTAAGATGGCGGCGATCGGTGTGCGTTCCAATCCTGTGTAAACCAATTGTCCCAGTTCAAGCCGATCGCGATCCGTGCGTGCACAAGAAGCGATACGAGACTGGGCGGAAGGTCCCTGAACCATTGGAACAATGTCCACTGTGGTCGACCCAACATCGAGAACCATATCGACCGGTTCTTTCGCGCGCCTGCCAATCCATGTTGCCAGCGCGAACCAATTACTCGCCGCCACATCCCAAGCCGCCGCGATCGCCTGCTGAGGGGGCAACCAGCGATCACCTACCGCGTAGACTGCGGTACGCTCGGGTGCAAAGGCTTGTTCAGTCTGTTGCAAGATGCGTCGCACACCATCGCGTCTGGATTCGAAGCAATCCGCGAGTTCGCCCGTCATTGTGATCGCCAACTGTGTTGCTTTGGTTGGCTGGAATGGCTGCAGCATTTCACTGAGGCACGATCCGAGTTCGTTGGGCGTCAGCCACATTGGAAAACTGCACGCTGCTGCGCGACCGTGACTGTCAGCCAACTTGATATTCGCGCCTCCGATATCGCAACCAATTACGTGCGGAGCGGCATTCGGTTCGTGGCTGAAGGAGTTCATTAAATCGTCGCCGCGAGATCGATTGCGGGCTCGGCGATCAATTCAGGCATGTAATGACGCGGCATGACGACGTGAAAAGTACTGCCAGTGCCCAGTTGGCTGGACAATTTGATCTCGCCGCCCAGCAGTTTGCACAGTTCCTTTACGATCGACAGTCCAAGCCCGGTTCCGGAGTACTCACGTGTTAGTCCACGTCCTTGCACTATGGAATTGCTCTGTCGGAACTTTTCGAAAATGACCTCAAAATCAGATTCGGGTATACCTACACCTGTATCAGCCACCGTCATGTGGAACAACTCTTCTCCGATGCAACCGATTGTTAGGGTAATGAGACCACCGTCGGGTGTAAACTTGATTGCATTCGAAAGCAGATTCGTAAGTATCTGCTGAATCTTTGGTTGGTCTTGAAAGATCGGCGGCAAATCGGGCGATACGACGACTCGCAATTCCATATTCTTTTCTTCGACCAAGCTACGTAGCATATCGCATTGGGCTAGCGCAACATTGCCGAGGTCGAAAGTTGTGGGCCCGACTTTCATTTTCCCCGCTTCAACTTTTGCCAAGTCCAATATGTCGTTGATCATCTCGAGCAACATACGACCGCTTTTCTGGATATTCGCCGCATAGCGTTTCTGTTTATCCGTCAGTGAGCTGATGTCATACAAGACATCGCTAAAACCGATAATGCTATTGAGCGGCGTGCGCAGCTCGTGGCTCATGTTAGCCATGAAATCACTTTTCAGCCGATTAGCTTCATATAGATATAGATTTGCACGAGCCAGTTCGTCGACTTTGCCGTCAAGCTGGCTGTTCAGCACTTGCAGCTTCTCTTGACTCTCAGTCAAGTGCCGTAGCATGCGGTTGAACGCTTCGGCCAATTCACTGAATTCATCATCCGTGTCGATCGAGGCGCGGAGATCATATTTTCCACGACTGATCTCGTCGCTGACATTTCGCAAGTGATGCAGCGGCTGGATTACCAGTTTGCGAAGAATGAAATGCAGAATGAGAATGGATACCGAAAGTGTTACCATTCCCACAGCGATCATTTCCGCCAGCACTTTGGCTGACCAAACTTGACCATCGTCGAACGGCATCATCACTTTCATCACCCGGAAAGGTGCGACTTCGCTGTTTGCTTGTGCGTCCGATTGTTTGTGGCAATCCATGCAGGCATAGGCGAACGTGATCGGGTGGTAATACACGTAGTAACCGCCTTCAGGACCACTCGGTTCAAAAACGGGCCCAGCCTCTTCGAAGAGCTTTATTTGGTCGGGAAGGTTGCGAGAGTAGCTGTCTACAGCTTCTGCAAGTGGTGGCAGCGGTGTTTCAGTGGGCTGCCCATTGTTCAGATCTTTGATTTCGGAAGGATCTTTGTTCTTCGCCGCGTTTTCTCGTTCTTTATTGATCCGATCCAAGAGCTTTTCGAGGGTTTCTCTTTCCTGCGGGCTCGCCGGCTCTGCGGCTTCGTCCAGCCAATCGTATTGCGGAATCGAGCTCAGACCCAGGAGCTCAGTGCGGTACTTTGAGTTCAGCAGCAGATAACGGCTGAGAACAGACAGGCTTTTGGGAGTAAGCGGTGCGCCGGGCGTAGTTCGCCGAATTCCGGTTTCAGCATGCGCCCACGCGACGGTCATATTCGCGTAATCTTTAGCCAACTGCCGCGTGTTTTCTTTCACCAATCCATTCGCAACTAGCTGAATAAACGAAAACGAGATGTAAATGGAAATCAGCAGCGCGAGTCCGATGCAAAGCAGGCTTTTTCGCTCGAGACTCCAATAGCGAAACAGATATCGGAAAAGCCTGTTGAACATAACTTTAATAATTCTCCCGCCTCGAAAGAAGCCAATACAAACGGCAGATCGCGTATACTTTACCCGCTAGTTTAAGCTTTCGAAACTGAATTCATTTGCCTAACCATCACTAGGGCGCAGGATTGCAATGTACAGCGTCCAATTGGGCGGCCATCGGATGGCACCACCAAATTGGCGGTGAAGGTTTAGGACGGAACGTGTGTCGTTGCCAGCGGTCGCGCTGTGATTCTGGCAGTTTAGTTATGCGAAAACGAGCTTAACTCTTCGGAGGGATCGCAAAGTCCCTAATTCAATGGCCTGGCCGCTGAGTTAAAAGCCCTTTTTCACGATGCTTTGGAAAAATTGAGCGTTATGAAGTCGTTGGACATTCTTAATGCTTGCTCCGCGCACCGTAGGTGACTAGCATAACCTGGATATTTGGCACAACTTCATTTTTCACTTTTGGATCGCGCACGGCTTACGGGAGGAGATGGCTCCATGTCAAAGAGTTTTCGATTTTGGGTTCGTTGTACAACGGTAGCCACACTGACAGTGTTACTGACGTTCAATCCAGCTTGGGCTGGCCGCGGTCTGCTCCGAATGCTCAAGCGGAATAACGCCGAATGCGTCGCGGTCGAGACTTGCTGCCCGGCGCCTTGCGTCGTGGCAGAGCCTGTTTGCTGCGAAGTTGCTGTCCCGACTTGTCCTCCGGTGAGCACTTCAAATGGTTGCTGCGGTGCAGTTCCCATGTCCGGTGAGATAGTCACTGAGACATACGGTTCGCCACAGCAAAGCGTCCCGAGCCAAACAACACCTGCTCCCCTGACAAACGAAGCCGGATCGATCGGACAAGTTGTCGAGCCTGCTCCGGCGACGCCGAATAAGGTTCCAGCTACGACCGCTCCAGCCGCGGATCTCAGCCCATCTGACACACCCAAGCCGGCTGAGCCGTCGATCGTCGAACCGAGCACACCGGCTACGCCGCCCGCAGCGGAAGTTCCTCCAGCCGCTGAAGTCGATTCGCCTTTCCCAGCCACTCCCGCTGATCCAGCACCAGCAGCCGAACCAGTTGCACCGGCTCAGGATGATCCATTTGGAGCTCCTGCAGCAGCCGCCGAGCCGATACCTGCCGAGCCGATGCCTGCTGATCCAGTCGCTCCAGCCGGCGACGACCTATTCGGGAATCCGCCAGCTAATCCGCCCGCGGACGCGGCACCTGCCGCAGCCGATCCTTTCGGGGCACCTGCCGTTGATCCGGCGGCCGCAGAACCGGCAGCCCCCGCTGCGGATGACTTGTTCGGTGCTCCAGCCGCTCCTGCGGATGCAGCCCCCGCCGCTGACATGCCCGCTCCACCAGCCAACGATCCCTTCGGTGCACCCGCTCCAGAAGTTCCGCCTGCCGACGCGCCAGCGCCTGCGGGTGACGATCTGTTCGGTGCTCCTCCAGCTGCCGAAGCACCAGCTCCTGCAGCCGATGACCTGTTCGGAGCTCCAGCTGATGCAGCACCTGCCCCCGCCGGAGATGACCTGTTCGGTGCCCCACCGGCTGCCGAACAACCCGCTGCTCCCGCTGGCGATGACCTCTTTGGAGCTCCTCCCGCCGCAGATGCACCGGCGGCTGCAGGTGCCGATCTGTTTGGTGCACCAGCAGGCGACGCACCGGCCGCAGACGCACCTGCCGCCGATGACTTGTTCGGCAAGCCCACGTCGGCTGGCGAACCAG
Source organism: Planctomycetia bacterium (assembly GCA_031426595.1). Lineage (GTDB taxonomy): Bacteria > Planctomycetota > Planctomycetia > Pirellulales > Pirellulaceae > Aureliella. Next base: position 7,265 of record JANPLP010000671.1, read on the forward strand.
CTCCTGCAAACCTTGATGACCTTTTCGGAACTCCGGCAGAACCGGCTCCCAAAGCGGAAGCACCAGCCGCTGAATCGGATCCGTTTGCCGACGCGTTCAAATCGACTCGAGTTTGGCGCGACAACACCGGCAGTTTCCAAGTCGCTGCAGTGCTTGCTGAAATTCACACCGACAAAGTTCGCTTGCTGAAGGAAAACGGCAAGTTCACAACGGTCCCAATGCGTCGACTAAGCACTGAAGATCGCCAGCTGGTCGAAGCGATCGCCAGCAAGTTGCCAGTCGGTCAAGTGAAGTTTGTCTCAACTAGATAGTTTTGAACGATCGCTGAGGCAAGCGAGCCGTCTGCGGACGAGCTGGCTGATCGCAGCGATCGATGAACTCACAGAATCAGATTCCCGAGCGATTAAAAGATCGCTCGGGAATTTTCTTTAATCGAGCAGAAGCAATCGGATGGATCTGGATCACGCTCAGTGGTTGATTGACGAAGGCCACGAGGCGTTAAATGACGTGGAGGGTTGGGTCGGCGCGCGGGCAGGCAAATGGCGCACTGAGTGGCAACTGAATTTGCTGCGCGAGCAAGAGGAGCTGAGACGCCGTTCCAGCCGTCGCTTCCCTGACCCCGAGCGCTGGTTGTGGACTCAGCGCAGTCTCGCGCAAGCCAGCGATTGGTGGTGTGCTCGCTACAAAGCCAGCCTTTTCCCGACGGGAGTCAGAGCCATTGATGGATGCTGCGGGGCCGGCGTGGATCTTGTGGCGCTCCGAGCTCGCGCCCTTCCAGGT
>JANPLP010000672.1:0-5698 GCA_031426595.1 Planctomycetia bacterium
CGCGATTTGGCGACGCTACTTAGAGATCAATGTTATGCACGGGTCTCGAAAAAAACTAGATGTCTTTGGAATAAAGTTTCCCCAACAATCGGACCTCACTTCTTTACCAAAAATCAGAAGGCGGTGTTTGCCGCAATCGCTTGCTCTAGTAACTCCGCTGGTTTGATCGTGTCCCCTCGCCATTTTCAGTTGGGGTGACATTACACGCGCTGGAAATTCTTGAGTGCGTGAGAGAGGCTTGGTCAAGATGCTTGATTCTTGAGTCCATACACTACAAGTTCCAGGGCACGCAGGACGGCGAGGAGATGATCGAGCTTCTCATTGAACACGGCGCCGACATTAACGCCAGGGACAACGCAGGCCTCACACCCGTCGTCCAGATGCTGAAAAACAGCCGCCGGGACCTGGCGGAAGTTTTGCGTCGGCACGACTGCGGCTCAGCATGAGCGGCGCAGTTACTAGATCGCCAAACTTACAAGCCGCATCCACAGACGTAACAGCTCGCACCGGTCACCCCAACCGGACTGCAGAGTTAAAATCTTCTTTTGCAACACGGACATTCCCCGTCGTGACCTCTGAGCAGCGAAAGGAACGCAGTCGGCTGCGGAAGTGTAGTGATTGCACGGAATGCAAGCGGATCACGGTCCGCGTAATGACGGTAAGTGATGCCCTTTACTGAGTGGCCTAATATCTCGATTGCAGATTCGGGCACATGCTGGTCGTAGTAGGTAGCACAGGTCTTTCGAAGGTCCTTCAAGAGCCAAGCCCGTTCCACACCCGTTTCGATATCACGCTTCGGGGATATGTTGGCGAGTCGGCACAAGTCTTCGAACAACACGTTGGGCCTAGATGAACCTCCCTCTAGGACGGGAGCATCCGGCCTGCAACCATCGTGAAGTACATTTTTTAAGTGCGAGTGGACAACGCTGTTCATAGGACGAATGAAGACCTTGCTGGTCTTTACCCGACGGTACGTAATCCATCCCCACGGCGAACTGATCTTGCCGCGGCCATCGGGACAGGCTTTCGCCCAACACACGTTTCTCCACAAGATGGGCTGGTGAACTGGTTTCCATTTCCAGACAGTTCCAGTATCCAATCCGTAGTTGAAGAAAAGTACCAAGGCGCTTCGCCAATACCGTCCTATGTCAAAGGGTAAATCCCAGCCACGGGGTCTCGGTAGCTGATAAGTCGCAAAATACATCGCATTGAGTTCTGTCTTGGTAAGATATTGTCTACCGGCAATGTCGCGCTGCAGCTTAGTCTTCGGGAATCGCGGAAGCGTTTCGACGAGTTCTTCTTCCCAGGCCCAGGACAACACTGCCCTCAGATGCTCACGGCACTTGTTGGCAGTGCGGCCGGGATTCGTACCCCCATTCGCGATCGCGCGTTCATGTACCCAATCTAGGAATTCACGTACTTCGGGTCTGCCGATGCTCGCAAGCGGGACCCCCTTGCCCCATGCATTCCATTTACTCAATGTCGACCTGTACTCGACACCGGTTGCAGCTGATAGAGAGCGAGCCTTTAAGTAACTAGAAAACGCGGATTCAAGGGAGATTGCCATTGCCGGACTCCATGCCGTTGGCTGTAGCTTCCCTGCGAATCCGATTCTGCCAACGGTAATGCTATAAACGTCATGCGCGACCGCCCGTCGATTTGGGTTCGAAGTTGCACGCTTTGAGAATAATCTGACCTACGCTGAAATCCACGATGGTGGATGATGGAAACGCATTCCAAGGCTTCCGAGGTCAAAGCGTGAAGCTCAGCTTTCCTAAATCGAGCTAGTGAATTGCTTTGTCAACTAAACCGACCGGCGCGCCACCCCGGGTTGTTGAATCAGGATCTTCGTCTGCAAAACGGAGGTTCCCCATCATGCCCTCTAATCAAAGACAAGAAAGCACTCGGCTGCAGAAGTTTTGTGATGGCGCGGAAAGAAAGGCCAAGGGGCTCCTTTAGTGGAGCAGGTAACTTCCGGAACATTCGATCCATCGCCGTGGCGTCATGAACCACTAGCGCCGGACAAGACTCGATTAGGAAATTCAGCTTTAAGCGGAAGTTCCCCGCCACTGCTTTCATGAGGGAAGAGCTTCTTGAATTTCTTCCAATCGATTTTTACCGGTACGATCTTTTTCACGGTAGCTCTCGTGAAATGAGGGAAGCTACGGACCATGGGATTGCCGCCAAGGACTGACCGCTGCCGGCCCTAGCGACTCTTCCGTTTTCGATGAGTCGTCGAAAACTGCAGGGGCAGATCCGCCCGAATTAGCTTTTGACTTCTTTCATCAACGGGCGCGGGTAGCCGAAGCGCAACGCAGTCCTAAGTCAGTACATAACGATAGCAAGCGCAACCGGTGCATCGATGACGATTTTGGATGGTGGCATCTGGAACTATCCCTTTCAAAGCGTATGCGATGGAATTCCCATCTTCCGGCATGTGGATTTCCGCAAAGTAGGTTTTCACACTTGCCGAATTCTGGCTTATTAGTAATATTTTGAATTTCTGCTGCCGGAAAGCTTCTTTGCCCTAAGTTCCCGTGAGGCCCCCGCTCATGCTCCCGATCGATCTATTGCTCCAGTACCAAAGTGCCGGACCTACAAAGGACTTACTTAACTTAACTTATCTGAGCTGGAACGACTGGCAATCTAATGAAAATCAAAAGGCTAGAAAAGCCCAGCCTGCAGTCAACGAGGAGTTCTCAACTCTCGTAAGGATTCTCGAACTCGAGCTTGAGGGACATATCCCACTAATACTCTCACACCAAGACTTTATGGCTTCAAACCTGCGATGCTTTAGCCAGATTTTCATCGGTAATGCTGGAGTGATCGTGGTAAAAGCCACAACGCCTAAATGCAATCTGTATTAAAAGCATTGAGCGACGCGGCAGCACCTTTGTCTCCTGGGAGGCCCAAACTTGTCGCCTTTAGAACTAAGTCGCAGGCATTGATTCACGGGCTTTGACTGAACCTCTAGGACCGAAGTTTTTTCAGTTCATTCTCAGGCCATAAATTGGAGGGGCGTGAATAACCTGTCTGTCGAGCCCTGGTTGGGAACGCCGCAACCGGGGCAGGTTCGCCGTCTCCTAAGTCCAGAATTGGCTCATTTGTTGCTTGACGGGACGTCCGGTCGACATCCAAGCTACGAGCGGTAATACTCCTAAAAGTACCAGCCGCTAAAAGGGTCGCGATCTTTTTGCCCCGTCGGTTCCGACGCCACCCACTTTAGGGGATGATTTAACGCATGGCCCCGCTACTATTCCCTTTCCTCGTGCTCATTGAGCGCGGGATCTACCGTTCCGTAACATTCTGCGATGGAACCGTCCATGCCCTCGCTTTCTCCTCTACGAAAAAGGCGGGAGCGTTTATGGACGCTAGCCGGGAATCGAACTGGGAGTTCGTGCTAGTTGTTCGCTCAGGTCTTCAGTCGATCATTAAAGACCTCGAAGCGGCAGATTTTGTAGGCATCTGCTTGGACCCCGATCCCCAGCAAACTGGCGGAACAAGTATAAAGGTTGCTGAGCTAAAGGCGTTGGTCAACGACTGACCGATGAGTAATTCAAACTGTTCGCAGCGAGGCAGGGTTTTGCGTGGGCTGTGAGGATGCGTTTCAGTTCAATCGAGAAGCCAAGCATTAAATTCGGCAGACCGTCGTTAAAGGACGTCAAACTACTGCAAGAAATGTCTGCCTCGCATGCTACTCACTAACGCGACGCACCGATGGCCTTAAAACAAGGCCATGCGGCACTGTTCAACTCTTAGAATTGATATGCGATTCCTCGAAACTCAGTATTCTAACCGGTTCAACTAGTTCCCTTCCCTACTGCGTTTTGGATTGGGTTGCAGCTGCGCACAACTTCAGACGTAGCCTTATGCACTACTGGGGAAACCGAATCAGCGGTTTAATGATTTGATCCTCTTTGGTCTGCATCATCTTGAATGCTTTTTCGATGTCCCGAAACGAGAAGCGGTGAGTGGTCAATGCCAGAGGATCAACGCGGTTAGTCTCGATCAGTCGCAGCAGACGGCTCATGCGTTCCGAGCCGCCTGGGCACAGTGCCGTTCTGATTGTCTTGTCGCTCATGCCGACGCCCCATGCCTCGCGCGGAATCGGCACGCTGTCGCCGTCGCCGTGATAGCCGACGTTAGAGATTGTTCCACCTGGTCGTGCCACGCTCACGCACGCGGCGAAGGTCTTTGGCGACCCGAGGGCCTCGATCGCGGAATCCACGCCCTTGCCGCTCGTGAGCTTCAATATCGCCTCGATAGGATCTTCCTTTGTGAAGTCCACGACCACATCGCAGCCATAATTCTTCGCCAACTCAATCCGGTGCGGCATGGACTCTACTCCGATGACCAGTCCCGCCCCGCGCAGGCGAGCACCGACTGTCGCCATCATTCCGACTGGGCCCTGCGAGAAGATTGCTACACTTCCCCCGATGGGAATGTTTGCGAACTCCGCCGCAACGAAACCGGTGCTCAGCATGTCACAGCAGTACGCCGCCTGCTCGTCGGAGATTGCATCTGGGATCGGTGCGAGGTTTGCCATGGCGTTGTTCACGTGAAAATACTCGGCGAAACTGCCATCCTTAACATTTGCGAACTTCCACCCGCCCAGCATTCCGCCGCACTGACTCGAATAGCCACGCTGGCAGTTGTCGCAGGCATAGCAAGGCGTGATGGCACTGACTGCGACGCGCTGTCCGATCTTAAACAGTCCGCTCGCCGCAGCGAGTTCGCCCAATTCGTGAATCACACCAACGGCTTCATGCCCAAGCGTTAGGTCGTGCCGATCACCGATCGCGCCAGCCACAGTATGCGTGTCTGATGTGCAGATTAACGCGGCGGTCGTTCGAATGATGGCGTCGATAGGACCCGGACGTGGAATAGGCTTCTGAACCATTCCTACCCTGCCTATGCCATGCATCACAAAGCAATTCATCATTTCAGGCATGCGATGTTCCCTGATTTTGGACCACGACTCGTTGGATCACCTTTACGAACTCCACTACGGCAACCGGGAGCAGCGAACAGCTTAGGATCAGTGCCCACTCCGCAGCCGTCGGAGGGACGGTATGAAGCACCATCTGTAAGAGCGGCAGGTAGACTGCTAGTGCCTGGAGGATCAGACAAATGGCTACCGCACCCCAAAGCCATGCATTTGTGAACAGACGACTAGTGAACACTGACCTGTTTTGGGAACGCGCGTCGAAGGCATGGAAGACCTGGGCCAGTGCCAGCGTCATGAAGGCCATCGTGGTCGCACGGCGCAAGCCGTCGCCCTCGTTTCCATACCAATGCAATCCGACGCTGAACGCAAGCAGAGTGACCCCCGCGAGCAGCAACCCTTGCCAGGCGATCAGACCGACAAAACTTGGAGTGAGCAGGGACTCCCGCGGGTCGCGTGGCGAGCGCTTCATTGCGCCGGGGGAGGACGGCTCCAGCGCCAGGGCGAAGGCTGGAAAAATGTCGGTGATCAAGTTGAGCCACAAGATCTGTAAGGCTACGAGTGGCAGTGGCCAGCCAATCATGAGGGCGATGAACACGGTGAGAATCTCGGAAAGGTTGCACGAAAGCAAGTAATGGAGGAACCGAAGGATGTTTCCGTAGATGATCCGCCCCTGCTCGACGGCACCGACGATACTGGCAAAGTTATCGTCGGTGATGACCATGTCGGCGTTCTCTTTCGCGACCTCGGTCC
>JANPLP010000673.1:0-4770 GCA_031426595.1 Planctomycetia bacterium
CGTCCGGCATGCCGTCGTGGTCGCTGTCCGGTGGTGGCGCACCGGAATTGAGGATTGGCCAACCGCCAACATCGGCTTGCGAATCGATAATGCCTGGAACTCCACCGCGACTGCCGGCGAACGTTGTGGATCGATGGATTACATCGTGGAGGATACGGCGATCTACGGCATCATAGGCAGAGTAGTTAACTCCTACATCGGCGAGCACATTGCTGAGTAGCTGATCGACAGTATGAGTGTGTACATGGGATTCGCAAAATGGTTCAGTCAGGCGAATGGCTTTAAGTAGGCTGGGATCAACCATTACCGCATCGCGCCAGTTATCACCGCTTTCGTCGAAGTGACCTTCCATGCGATTACCTGCAACAAAGTACTGTTGACGATCGACTTCGGAACCAGCGTCGGGTTTGAGAAGATGGAACACTCGCGTAGCGGGGCCTGGCAGGTAAAGATTGTTGACCAGATTCACAGCTTTCGCGCCACCGTCGGTCGTACGGTGTTGCCAGTTGTAGATGACGTTGTTGCGAATATCTAAATGTCCCGCGTAGTGAGCGCCTCGGTCTAGTCCGCCCGCTAAGCTCCAATTGCGTCCCGCGCAATGCGCTAGCAAGTTATGATGAAAACTACCGATGTCGCCCGAGATGCTGGCTGCGAAGGAATGGCCCTTGCCGGCTTGATACTTGCGATGGTTGGCAATGTTGAGGGCCTCAGCAATGATGCAGCGTTGCAGAGTAATGTTTTTTGCACTGCGTGAACTGACTCCTTCATCGATGCTCCAACTGATCGAGCAGTGGTCGAAGATGGTATGATCTGAACTAGCGAAACCGGTTCCGTCCATTGTTTCACCTGCTTCGTCGCCGACTCGAATACGCATGTGTCGCATGATGACATCATGGGTTCCCATGCAGCCGAAGGTGTAGCCTCGCACGCATATTCCATCGCCGGGCGCCGTTTGGCCACTGACCGTCACGTAGGGATTGCGAATAATAAGTTTGCTCTGCAGTGGAATAGTGCCGCCGATGCGAAAGACAATGGTGCGTGGTCCATGAGCTTCGATGGCTTCTCGCAGGGACCCCGGTCCAGCGTCCTGAAGATTGGTGACCTCGATAACGCGCCCGCCACGACCACCGATAGCGAAGCGGCCGTAACCTTCTGCGCCTGGAAATGCGAGTTCGCGGATCTTGAAGCGTTTGAGTAAACCAGGGGTGAGTCCACCTTCCGCGCTTCGCACATCGACTCGCCAATAGTAATCAGCCAGGCAGTCTGCGGCCGCCACGTCCCAATGAGTGGACTGAGTCTCTCCGAGGTACTCGGGTGATCGCAGCGTCGCTTCGCGGACTCTTTTACGGTCAGTACCGAAGTAGACTTGATAGGTGACTGGGCTGCCCTTGATCGCTGCGGCGCGGGGCGCGTGCCAACTCATTGTTGGATCTTGGACCGTGTGTTCGTCGGTGTCTTGAGGGGTCGCCTGGGTGATTTGCCAAGCAGGATCGGGTGCATCGATGGCGAGTCCATTGAGTACAACGTACGCCTGCTTATTCTTGGGTTTGAACCTGACCACAACCGCTTCATTCTCACGCACGTTGAATTCATGAAATGCGGTTGCAGCATTGTCGTCGTGTGTGACTCGCCGCGACGGTTCAACCGTTGCTGAATGCAACTGCTCGCCTGCTTGCCACTCGATTTCGATCGCTGAAATGGAAGTGCCTGATGGTTCTTCGTTCCAATCGTTATGCCAAGTCGCGAGCGAGTGTTTTCCGGCTGATAAGCCAGCGATTCGGAGCTCGATTGTTTGGCCGCTGGATACGGTGGTAACGCCATCGGAACAAAACGTTGCACCGGAGTCATAGCCAGCTTTCCACCACCCAAATGTTAGCTCTGAGCTGGCGTCGCCGAGAGCGGTTAGTTGCAACGAGAGGTTTCCCAATGGTTGCTCCGCGGTTCGTGAAGTGCCGATGGGCCAGTGTTCCGCGAAGGGTGAGAGTACGTCGCTGCGTCCATTGTTGGGATTAATGTCAATCCATTGAGGATTTTGCGCAAAGGTATGATCTGTTATCGCGATGATCGCAAACGCGACACGAATGCCTATCGAGTAGAAGGGATTCACTGCTTCACTTTCGAAGGTGTAGTTGTATTTAAAGGCAGCCAGACCGACATCTCAGACGGTCCTCGATTGCTCCATGCGAAATACGGAATTAATTTGCATTGCGAAGGTTTTTGCAGAGCCGGTTTGTAAGTTGTGTAAAGGGCCGTATTACTTGTTGACGCGGATGCCGACGGCGAGAGCCACAATTTTCCATGAAGGATCGGGATGAATTCCCAGCGATCAAAGCCTGCTTTCAGATCCCAAGTTTCATCGGGAGAAATCGTTACAGCGGTAATGCTGGTTTCGTCAGGCAAGTCGACAGATTCGGCACAGTACACGAGTGGTCCACGGCGTACTGCAACTTGACCGCGGCATTCCTCGACTAATGGGTGCGCGCAGACGAGTTCAGTGGGCATGTCGAGTTCCAGTTCCACGCGATCGCCGACTGCCCAGGTGCGAGTCACAGTAGCGAAGGTCGCAGGTTTGATTTCTAGTACTTGAGGAACACCGTTCAGTTTCAGCACCGCTTTCGTGCACCAGCCAGGAATTCGAAAGCGGAGAGTATATGGACGTGATGGAGCAGACTGAATGTTAAGCGTTACGCGACCATCAAGCGGATAGTTGGAGTGTTGTTCAATTTTGAGCGGCAATCCATCTGCCAAGGTCGTTGTGAGTTGGTTCGAGCCATAGAGCAAAACGGTGGCTTGTTGCAGATCGACCGCGTAAGCGTAACGATTTACGGCGGCGATGATCCTCGCAACATTGGGAGGGCAGCAATAGCAACTGATCCAGTCTTTGCGCTCGCGGGCCCATCTCAGTTCAGTGGGCATCTCATTGAGTTGACGAAGAGTGTTGGTGTAGAAGAAGCGTTCTCCGTCGAGACTGACTCCCGCCAAGACGGCATTCATAAGTGAGTTTTCTAAGGAGTCAACATACTTCACTTCGTCCGTCAATTGCCACATGCGCTGGTTCCACAGAACAAATCCGATGGCAGCGCAGGTCTCATTGTGAGCCGTGCTGTTGGGCAGTTGATAGTTGCGGCCATAAGCTTGATGAACGCGAGTGATTTGCGATTGATCCTTCGAGCCGTCGGGGGAGGCGCCGTCGAATAGCGCACCGCAGCCACCTGTGATGTAGAGTTTTTTTTGCTCGACGCTTGACCAGCAACTCTCCAATGCGGCCTGCAATCGATGGTCACCGGTTTCCAACGCCAAGTCGGCGGCACCGGCATATAAATAATTGGCTCGCACTGCATGGCCAACTGCAACGCGTTGTAAATGCAGGGGAACTCTGTCTTGATTGTCATCACCGCCCTGAACAAGATCACGCATCTCCAGAAAACGGCGAGCGAGTGTGAGGTAACGTGGATTCTTAGTTACTCGAAAGAGTTCCAGGATTCCCATGTAATGAGCGGGGCAGATAGCATGGCGCGCAAGTTCAGGATCGGGGCGGGAAAACTCTCGGTCGAGAAAGTCAGCCGCTTTGATCGCAACATCGAGCAATCGACGGTCCTGGGTCACTTCGAAATGCACACATGCTGCGGTCATCAAGTGTCCGAAGTTGTACATTTCAAAATTGACTGGGTCCCCGAATGGCTTGGCATCACTACTACCAGCCCGCGCGGCGATTAGGACCGGAGTGTGCAGATAACCATCGCTGCGTTGAGCTTTAGCGATGACCTCGATGGCTGAGTTCATAACTAGCAGTAGTTCAGCGTCATGAGTTCGAGCATAGGTAGCGGCGAGGGCTTCAAGCCACTTGTAGGTATCGCCATCATTCCAGCCCGGTCCACGATGCTTGCCGTTGCTCGATCCCGCAGCGATTCGAAAATTCTCGACAAATTGTGAGCGTTCGGTGCCGAGCATGTATCGCGAGATGGTAGGAAGCGACCCATGTTGGCAAGCCACTTGGCGTTCGCCCCAAAAGGACTTTTCTTCCCACTGCACATCTTGCAACTTGAGATGGCTCACCGGCCTATAGGTGGCTTCCTGTGCTTGAGCGTTGGACGCGGTTTGATTTGGTTGTGGCCAAGCAACGCAAGTCGCACGGTTTATCACTGCAGTTGCGAGGACAAGCAAGGCTAAGCGGAGCCACAAGTGCTCGATGGGCGAAAATGGTTGATGGGGCACGTTGAGCAACTGCATTGTAAGTGGAGGAGGTTACCAGCATTTTGCCGCGTTGCGTAAGACTCTACTGGAATCTCAGTAGGAAACAAGCATCATAGTGAAACTTGTTGCCACTACGCTTTCGCAACTCTTGGAATGGGATGATTCGGTCCCGGACGGGGTTGTTGATTTGGTTGGAAGGTCTAAAAATAGGCTGCTTCCCACTTCCATCGATCTATTTTTACCTCTCATCGCAATCTCCTTGCATAGGTCCAGCGAATGCGCACGTCATCCGCCAAGAACTCCGCCCAGCCAACCGCACGCGATCTGTGTAAGACGCGAGCCTTTGAAGAATTGCGGGCCCGTTTTTTTCGTAACGAGGCCGGTCCCGGAACTTTCCTTTCTGAGCGTCAGTTGGCTGCAGAGCTGGGGATGAGTAAGACTCCGATCAAGGCGGCGCTCGAGAGGCTGGAGATTGAAGGCTTTATTGATGTGTCTCCGCAAGCGGGTATCTTTGTTCGAGACATAACGGATAAGGAAATCGGTGATTTGTACGAGATTCGCATAGCGCTCGAAGGT
>JANPLP010000674.1:0-5847 GCA_031426595.1 Planctomycetia bacterium
GTGGCACGCGCTGAGGCGTTGCGAAGGGCGTGGCTAACGTCAGTCGAATCACGTCCTTCGCAACGCCTCAGGGCGTGCCACCCAAATACGATCAACCCTAAAATTAAATCTGGACACAGCACTAGAGGTCATTGCAGTTTACGGTCATCACAAGTGAACGTTATAGCAAGTGGGATTGTATAAGGTGAAGCGGAACAGTGGGCCGCAAATTACATCCGGCTAGCGATACCGCTTTTTTCGAGAGGATGCAACCCATGAAAGGTCAGCGAGGGTGCTTCGGCATCGGGAAACATCTTGCCGCGATTGGCTATCTCGCGCGGATCGCACGAGAGTCGCAATCTTTTCATGCAATCGATCGAGTCGGATGAGAACATACTTGGCAGGAATTGCTTCTTTTCCATGCCGACGCCATGTTCGCCAGTGATTGAGCCACCTAGATCGACGCAGAGCTGCACGATGCGCGCGGCCAATTCTTCAGCGCGATGCAATTCGCCTGGCTTGCGGCCGTCGAACATGATTAGAGGATGCAAATTGCCGTCCCCTGCGTGGAATACATTCGCGACCAGAATACCAGCCTCTTCACTTAGGCGTTGAATACTTTCAAGTGCAAAACCGAGCTTACCGCGCGGTACGACACCGTCCTGAACGATAAAGTCGGGGCTCAGTCGACCGACGGCAGAGAACACACTCTTGCGGCCTTTCCATATTTTTGCGCGCTCCTCAGCGTTCGCGGCGATCAATACTTCCGTCGCTTGGCTGTGGGAAAGTAGTGCGTCGAGTTGCTTTCGTTCAGCATTCACATTTTCTACGCTGCCGTCCAGTTCGACGATCAGCACCGCTTCGACGTTCTCTGGATAGCGTGCTCCAACGGCGGCAGAAGCCGCTTGCATGCTCAATCGGTCCATAATCTCGATGGCTGCGGGCAGCAGTCCGCTGGCGATAATGGTCGCTACGGCTCGTCCCGCGTCTTGCAACGTCGCGTATCCGGCCAGCACCGTGTGGTAGCTTTCTGGCTTGGGCAGTAAACGCACTTTGATCTCGAGGGCGATTCCAAGCAGGCCTTCACTGCCGACTATCAAACCGAGACTATCGGGTCCGATTCCTTCTCCGTCTTCACTACCCACTTGAACAATTGAACCATCGCCGAGCAGAACTTTCATCGAGAGGATGTGATTGCTAGTCATGCCATACTTCAAGCAATGGGCGCCGCCGGAATTGAACGCCACATTGCCCCCGATTGTGCAGACCTGTTGGCTGCTCGGGTCAGGAGCATAATACAGCTTGGCGTGCTCCACGGCAGCGGTCAACTTGTTGTTGATAACGCCACACTCGACCACCGCGGCTCGACCTACGATGTCGATGTCGATGATCTTGTTGAGTCGATTGAGACTGATCACAACTCCGTCTGCGCATGGAAGCGAACCGCCGGATAAGCTGGTGCCGCTACCGCGCGCAACAAATGGTATTGCGTTCGAATGACACCATCGCACCACGTCAATCACTTCGGATTGGGTTTGTGGCACAACGATCGCCAGCGGCTTCACGGCAAACGCAGTGAGTCCATCGCTTTGGAATGCCGCCTGTGCGCTGGGATCGGACAGGACGCGGTCGGGCGGGATTATTTGAGCTAGTTGGGATGGAACGTCGAGCATCAGTTTTGAGTGGGAGAGAGTAAGGTTTATTTCAACTGTCAGGCTGCAGGTCAATTGCTAAGTGTCAGCCGCGAGTTGTCATCTTCTTGAGCCTTGGGGCGATTAGGTTCAGCCTAGGTCACCTACAGTTTAGCTAAGGAAGTTTAGCCCAGGTTTAGCCCACGTTAAGTATAGCTCAATATAACTCCAGATCAGGATTGGTATCACTTGGTGTGCGTTTCTTGACGCGTAGTCAGGCAAGCCTAGGTGGGCGTATAATGCCGAAGCGTATTGATACCGACAAATTGCGAAATGGAACTCGAAGATGACGCAAGCAACCGCAACTCAGCATGAACCAAGCTGGCAAACCCATCCTCAGGCTTTCGCCATCGTTAGCACAGCGATATCCCAACTCGTCACTGCCATCCCTCTGTTGCAAGCGTTGAGCGAACGGATGCGGCAGGAGACCGGAACCGAGTTGCGGAATTGGGTCGATCGTTTGACAGTGGATGCAGCCGTGGACGAGCTTTTGGATTGCGGTTTCGCACCATCGGAAGCTCGCGGAAATGGTTGCTACAATCATTCCCGCGCTCAGTTGCCTACGGTGGTTTTAGGTTATGGCAAACGAATGTTGGCGATCAAGGTCGAGTCGGTAGTGGATTATATGGAGGCGCATCGCTTGGATTCTCGGCATCAAGTGCTGGGAAGCTCTGGAGCACCTGTTCGTAAGGTATGTATTCACTGCGATAGTGACTCGGAAGTTTGGATTGTTGAGCGGCATGGTAGTGTTAGCTGGGAAGCGACAGATGTTACACCAGTAGTGCTGGAGCGAGCTGCGCGACACATGGAGCGTTTCCGCTTGCGTCGTCGCGACTTCGACAGCGATCTGGCCGGTTTTGATCACGCTCGCGACTTGATCCATGAATCGATTCAAGAGCTTGGGCGCGATCAAACCGCCGCTCTGTTTTTTGCAGCGGAGCGTGCGTACTGGCAAAACAGAAACGATGCAGGACGCCTTCAGTGTTTACGACAGTCGCGACTAGGACTTGGGTGGGCCAATCACGATCATCATACCTATCGATCCAGTCGCGCTTGTTTTCCTGACTTGGTTAAGACGCTCGAGTTGTTGGGAATGGAATGCCGTGAGAGGTTTTACGCGGGGCGTGAGGCGGGCTGGGGTGCGCAGGTAATGGAGCATCCCGCTTGCGGAGTTGTGGTGTTTGCGGACGTTGACCTCGGTGCGGAAGAGATTGTGCAAGACTTTGCCCATCAGCCCATGAGTCCTCGCGATACGTTGGGAACCGTTGGCCTGTGGTGTGCATTGCATGGGGAAGCGTTTCTGCAAGCTGGTTTGCATCATTTGGAATGCGAATTCGATTTCGATGCCGCCAGGGAACAACTCAAAGTGCAAGGTGTGGCCAGTATGAATCCGTTCACGGATCTGCCTCATCTGCGTCAAGCTTTTACCGTGGGTCAGCGATGGGCGGTGAACCCACATCGAGCCCTGCGCGCCGTCGAAGCGGGCTGGATCACTGCTGCGCAAGCTGAGAAATTTGTTCGTGAAGGAACAATCGGTTCGCATCTTGAAATTTTACAGCGAAATGAAGGCTACAAAGGCTTCAACCCTAAAGGAATCAGTGACATTATCACAGAAACTGATCCTCGCAATACGACAGCTTGAGTGGGTTACAGTTTGAACTGGTGATGGATTAAAATAAACAAATTGAATTTCACCAAATTTTGAAATTAGCGACTTCGCCGATGACTTGTCGTTCGTCTTGGAACATTCGCGCCGGTCGCGAGACTGCAGCCATCTCCATTGGGCTTTTCCTTCTAAGTCTCTGCGGCGTAGCACTGATCTTTGTCTGGTATTCGCGTACAAGCCGGAAGGATGTCGAAAGCGACAGCTACGAGTTTGTAAAACCTGCTATTGCCGCACCTGAGATTCGGACGTGGCATCATGTTGCTGGATTCCCCGCGTCAATTGCTCAAATGGAGTCGGTATTTTGGGAACCGAATGACACCGATTCATTGCGAGCTTGGTTGAAAGGGGCGGATCGCTTGCGTGGTGCTGACGTCATGGAGATCGGATGCGGTACAGGTTTAGTCTCGATCGCGTGTGCACTTCTCGGTGCGCGAAGCGTGGTGGCGAGCGACATCAATCAAGCAGCGGTTGCAAACGCAATTTACAATGCAGAGCTATGCGGAGTCAGCGCGAAGATCAAGGTTCGGCAAGTCAATGAAGCGCATCCTGGCCCTTTTGAAGTCATAGGATCCGGCGAGAAATTTGACTTCATTATTTCGAATCCACCTTGGGAAGATGCCCCTGTGACCTCGCCGGCTGCTTACGCTTTCTATGATCCTGGCTTCAAATTGCTCGATGGAATTCTGACCGAGGCGAAAGATTATTTGAATGCTGAGGGAACCTTGCTACTGGCTTACGGAGCTAAGCAGGCGATCGAGCGGATCCAGGAGCAGGCGCCAAAGCTAGGGTGGCAAGTGACCCTCCACGATCCTCGCGACCTGACCACTTTGCCAGATGTTTTTTTACCTGGTATGTTGCTGGAACTTCGCCCCAGCGAGCCAGAGATTGGGCAAGCCTTCGATAGGGGACTCGATCCGAAATAGCTTTGTGAAGACATTTCAGCGTCAAATCCGTTTCAATCATTGAGTCGCTCTATACCTGGTCTGGCGGAAAGAGTTTGTTCGAAAGAGCGTCCATTCGAAAGAGCGACTTGTTACTAAACCATGATCATCCCCGCGCTCGAGTTACGGCGGTGATCAATTTACGGTGTCGCAAAAAGTTTTTGTTTTGTAAAAATTTTACTGAGTCATATTTTACTGAGTCATAAAGGGACCACTGATGGAAATGTACGCTTGTTTGATCGGTGGTGCGGCCTTGTTGTTAAGCGGAATTGGGTTGTCGCGACTGGCGCCTCCCGACTGGACGATGAGTGATATGGGATTTGACGAGGGGCGATCCATCGCGCGTTGGTCGGCCTTTCAGTCGCGAGTTCGGCGTTCGAACAATTTACTAATGATGGTAATTGGGGTGAGTATTGCGGCAAGTGGGTTGGTGCCGCATGGAAACGCTTGGCTGTTTTTGTGGTTTGCGATTCTTGTCGCGCTGCTCGTCTGCATTTTGCTTGCTTTCCTCGATGCACTCTCATCGCTAGCAGGCTATCGCCACGCGGTCCCAGAAGCGGCTCGCCGCTCTTTCAGTAGAACGCGCGACGTTTAGCATTAGCCGACGAGACTGTGTTAAATCGCTGAAGCTTGTCGAATTTTTAGGCTTGAGCTCGTATAGCCTCGTGCTTTGTCAGCTTAGCTCGTGTGCTAGCAACTGGGCGTATGCGTCCGAATGCTAGTGCTGGCGAGTCTAGGATTCGCCGTCCGATTTCGCACTCGATCGGATTCGCCTGATTTGGTACAGCATCAAAGTAGAGGCCAATCCGCTTGTGCTCAAAAGTGATTGCTTACCGCGATTGGCGAAGCGCTCGACTCGATCCATGTTATTCGTAGCTCAGCAGATATCGTCCGTTTGGAGTTCGACATTATGTACAATCGCCGTTCGATTATTGGCCTCAGCGTGATTCTTGGTGCGTTGCCGATGACCGCTGCACCTGAGACTGCTCAAGCAGATCCGCCCTCGCTGCTATCGATGTTTCGTAAGCGAACAGAAGCATCGAATGTCTATCAGTTGAAGGCTGAGCATGGACCATGGCTAATTCTTGCTGCTTCACTTTCAGGTGATGATGCCAAGACGAAAGCAGAAGCTCTCGCGCGTGAGCTGCATGAAGAATTGAAAGTCGATTGCTATATCTTGGACAAGACCTTTGATCACTCGAAGATGCTCAAGACCGATCGGCACCAGTCGATGGATATCCATGGCACAGTTGAAACCCGGCGAGTGCGATTAGCAAATCAGAGTAGCGAACGAGTCTGCGCCGTCTTGGTCGGAAGTTTCGCGTCGCTCGAAGATCCGAAAATCGAAGCTCTGTTGCAAACCATTCGTACCGCACAACCAGCCGCACTAGCGGGAAAGAACGCCGCGGAAACAAAAGATCCTGCGAGCGCGGAAAGTAGCAACTGGCTGGTTTCTTCCCATCGCCGCAAGATGTGGACTGGCACAGGCCGAAAGGAAAACTTAGAAAAGGGGCCGATGGGCGCTGCCTTCGTCACGCGTAACCCAATCCTCCCTGAAGACTTTTTTCAG
>JANPLP010000675.1:0-4380 GCA_031426595.1 Planctomycetia bacterium
CGTCCGCGAACAATTGGCGGGTGACGAGCTGATCGTACGGTTTGTCGCTGCTAAACGCATTGATGACATAGTCGCGATACTTCCAAGCGTTCGGTTTGGGATTGTCGCGCTCGAAGCTGTTGGTTTCCGCGTAGCGGACGACGTCGAGCCAAGTTCGAGCCCAGCGTTCGCCCAGTGCGGGATCGGCCAGCAATTGATCGACCAGTCGCTGGTAACTCGATTCGTCCCAGCTGTTGCACCACTCTGCAACCACTTCTGGGGTTGGCGGCAAACCGGTCACGTCGATGTAAACGCGACGAATCAAGTCGGCTGGCTTGGCTGAGGCGA
This sequence comes from Planctomycetia bacterium, assembly GCA_031426595.1. Lineage (GTDB taxonomy): Bacteria > Planctomycetota > Planctomycetia > Pirellulales > Pirellulaceae > Aureliella. Next base: position 328 of record JANPLP010000675.1, read on the forward strand.
CCGGGTGCAACTTGTTGTTCTCTAACTTGGCTAATACGAACGCATCGATCGGCTGCGCCAACCAAGCCGTGTCGACAACCTTTGGGACTTCGTGGCGTTTGATCGGTTGGAACGCCCAGTGCGGCGCATACTCGGCTCCTGCATCAATCCAGCTCCGGAGAGCCGCTACGTCGGCTTCACTTAATCGTTTCCCTTCCGGCGGCATCTGTTCATCTTCGTCTTCGATCGTCACTCGCCGCAGCAGTTCACTGGCCGCTGAATTGTGGGCCACAATCGCGTGCTGCCCACTGTCCGCCGCGGCCAGCACAACTTCGCGGTCATCAAATCGCAGACCTCCTTCCTGGGCATCCGGCCCGTGACAGGAGTAGCACTTCCGAGCCAAGATGGGTTGGATCTGCGTCGAAAAATCGATTCGCAGTTCCGCCGGCTGAGCTGTTTCTTGTGCCAAGCAAACTGGCCCCAGTATGCCGATTGGCCCAAATAGGAAAAGCAAAATCGCGTTCGACAGGCAGAGAACTCCCTTCAACGCTTGAACCTGGGATGGCTGGAGTACAGTCATTGTGCGCCGATATGAAATGATCGTGAGAAGGTTTTCATCAAAACGATTGCGGTGGGCAGGTATGATCGCGACCGCTTTTCGGCCAGCGAGAGGGGGAATCAGTCCAGTTTAGCCTACGCAGGAACCAGCGTCGAGTCATTTGAGTGTATCAGCCCGCACAGTCGAAACGCTCACACGATCCGCTGCAGAGTAAGCGGCGAGCGCGCGGTTTCCCTGTTACCGGCTTCTCAATGACCTGAATGCTAATGGGCCGGGGCCGCATGGTTATTCGGCTTTCGCGAGACGGGAATCTCGTTATACTCAAGGCGGATCGAAAAGCCCTTTCTTACAACAGGCTAATACAAAACATGGGTGATCATTGGAAATCACTTGCACAAAAACTAGGTGCACCGGGCATGGACGACCCAACAACGTCCACCAACGAACCGGCTCCGGAAGCCGCCCCGCAGGTTCATGAAGAGGCCGCGGCTCAACATTTCACCGAACCGCTGGCTGAAGTCATGACGCCGACGCCTGAAACCGAGGTCGTCGACGAGAAACCTCGCAAGCGATCTTCATGGGAATCGCTGGCTTCGATGTTCAATATTCAGGTCGAGCGCAGCCCCGCGCCCGAACCGCCGGCGGCCGCCCCTACAAAGCCAACCCCTAGTTTCTCCGCGCCGGCCCCAAGTGCGGCTCCGCCAGTCACTCCGCCGCGCGAACCTCGGCCTACTAGCCATCGCGATAAACCTCGGTTCAATGAGCCACGACGCGAACGCGAGACGCCGCGCCGCGAACGCGAACCAGAACCTCGCCTGCAAGTTTTTCAGGAATCTAGCGACTCGGATGCCAACCCCGCGCTCGAATCCATGTTCGCCGACGTCCCGCGTGGCGATCTCGATAGCTGGAAGAAACCACCCCGCGTAGTCGACGATATCGGTTGGGACGACGAAGCTCCTTCGGCCATCGAAAAAGAGACCGAACCCGAATTCATTCGCGAAGTTTTCGAGGGTGCCGTAGACGCTGACACCGACATTGCAGAGGAAGGCTCCGCCGACGCGTCCGAACGGCCAGCTCGCCGCCGCCGTCGCCGCCGTGGTCCCCGCCGACCTGAAGGATCAATTCCAGCTCCGCCTAGGATGGATCGAGACTTGGATGCGATGGACTTGGGAGACGCTGATTCCGTCGAGCCAGGCGACGAATATTCTGAGCCTGAGAGTTTCGAAGCAGATTTGTCGGAGTCTTCGGAATCCGCCGGCTCAAACGACCCAGAGCGTCGATCGAGCCGCCGACGCCGTCGCGGTCGCAAACGTCCAGCGGACGATTCTATTGCATCAGATCGCCAAGAAGAGGGCGCTCTCAACGCAGAGCTAGCTAGCGAACGGCCGGGAGACCGCCCAGAACGAATGCCGCGACCTGAAAGAACTTCAGATCGAACTTCAGATCGAACTTCAGATCGCGATCGTTCTTCCGAGAGATCCTCAGAACGTGCTGATCGGCCCGAGCGTGCTGAACGCCCTCAACGCTCGCACGATCGCGGTCCTAGCGACCGAGGTCCAGGTGAGCGGAGCTCAAGCGAGCGCGGTTCGGGTGAGCGCGGCCGAGGCCGCCGCGACGAGCCCAACGAGAATTCCGACCGCAGCGTATCCGAGCGTAGTTCATCAGATCGCGGCTCAGTAGATCGCGGCTCAGCAGATCGCGGTTCAGCAGATCGCGGTTCATCCGATCGCAATACAGCCGAACGCAGTTCGTCGGATCGCGGTGAACGACCTGCCCGAAGCGAGCGAACTGGGGGCGAGCGAACTGGGGGCGACAGCCGCCGCGAAAAGCGGACTGAGCGCCCCGAACCTCGCGCCGACCGACCACCGCGCGTTCGCGAGGAACGCCCGCTACCGCCTCGATCCGATGCCGAAGAGCACGATGAAGTCGATGAACTCGAAGATTTGGATTCGGGCGACTCTGTGGAAAAGCATCGCAACATCCCAAGTTGGGCGGATTCTCTGCAATCGATCATCGAAGGCAATATGGAGAATCATAAGCGCAACGATAACCGTGGAGGCCCTCCGCGCGGCCGACCTCGAACCCGTCGTTGAGAAAATTGCTTTCAACCCAACCGAAAGCTCATCTACTCCGCCGCTGCGCACGTCGTATCGGCGGAGCTTTGCGGCGGACCGTGGAAGTTGCTGAAAACGAATTCGCGTAGCCTAGGAATTTAACAGGGTTGCGCGTACTATTGTCACGACGTTTGGCACCTGCCTGACAGGGGCTCTCGCGAGGGGGAGCCGTGAACCGGGTCAGGACTTAACTGTAGCAGCCATAAGCGGGGTACTCTTGTGCGAGGGCCTCTGGCGGGCAGGTGCTTTCCGTTTCTTTCACGTGTGGCGTCGACTCTTAGACCCGCCAGCGAGCCATTTCGCCACTTGCGACTCCCAATAGCAAAGAACGTCTAGATTGGCTGCCGAGCAGACAGACGCGTTGGTCTTGCGCATTTATCCCTGGAGCGAGACGAGTTGCATCGCAAACATCTACACACGCAACTTCGGGAAACTCTCAGTACTCGCCAAAGGCGCTCGGCGACCGAAGAGCCCCTTTGAAGCTGCCCTTGACCTGCTTTCAATCTGTCGCGTAGTGTTCATCCCAAAGTCCGGAGATGCGCTCGATTTACTGACTGAGGCCAAGTTGCTGCGGCGATTTCGTGCCGGTTCAGCGGATCTTATGCGACTTTACAGTGGTTACTACGTCGCCGAATTGTTGGATCGAATGACTGACAAAGGGGACGAGCAACCGGAATTGTTCGAGTTGGCTGAGGCGACTCTGTCGGCTCTAGCAGACCCGGAACTGGAGCTGCGAGCGATCGTCTTGCGGCTGGAATTGCAAATGTTAAGGATGGTTGGACACCTGCCGAGCTGGAATGTGTGTGCCCAGTGTGGTGAAGTGGTGCCCATCGATGATAGTGCGACCTTTGGGTTGCTAGCCAGTGGTGTCTTGTGTGAAAGTTGTCGAAGTGGAGCGCGGTACATGGTGCACTTGCCTGCGATCGTACGCCAGACGCTTGAACAATTCAGTGCACCGGAGTGGAAAACAATTTCGCTGACCGAATATCCGTGCACTCACCGCGCGGCCCTGCGAGGTGTAGTGAAGCAATATTTGACAGTCCTATTAGATCGAAAACTGAATCTGCATTCGTACCTTGAGGAGCTTGGGCGCTAACGGATGAGCAACCACAGCCAGAACAAGATCAATCAAAGCAAGCACATCGCTTTTAAGAACAACTCAGTGAACCGAACAGGCATGGATGCCATGACTATGCAAGCCAAACGTGCCCGTTTTGTTTACGAATTGCGCCGCCACTTGTGGCTCAGTGGCTGTATGGTGCTCGGCGGCCTGCTGACCTTTAGCAGTCTCGGATGCACCATGTTCTCGGCTCGAGCTGGTTCTCTAAAAGAGTACAACGAAGCAAAGCGCAGCATTGAAAACCCCTCGGGATTTGCCGATGGAGTGACTCGTCCCGAAGG
>JANPLP010000676.1:0-3397 GCA_031426595.1 Planctomycetia bacterium
TCAGCATGGTATACCATTCGCCGGTCACCGTCCGGACTTGTATCTCAAGGGGCTTCAAATTGTCAAGTACCATTTGCGCGTCTAGTACCAAGCGGTCGTAATCGGCAAGGTTGGAGACAATGTGCCCCACCGGGCGCCCCACATCACTGGGGATGAGATTTATCAGTTGAGCTACCGAAGAAGTAAATCTCAGGATGCGCAATTTTTGATCCACAAAGATAGTTGCAAGTCCACTCCCAGAAAGAAGGTTATTCATGTCGTTGTTCACCCGCGTTAACTCCTCAACACGGTTTTGGAGCTCGGCGTTGACGGTGGCCAATTCTTCGTTGATCGACTGCAGTTCTTCTTTAGAAGTCTCTAATTCCTCGTTCGACGATTGCAATTCTTCATTCACAGACTGCATTTCTTCATTCGAAGACATGAGTTCTTCATTCGCGCCAGCCAATTCAGCTTGCAAATTGTGCAGGCACTCTTCCTTGGCTCTCAATTCCTCACGGAGCAAAACAACGAATGGGTGCTTTTCGACCGAACCGGTCGCGGAGATGTCATTCTCTATCGATCCAGTGTTAACCACCTCTAGGCTTTCAAGTTCCTCAAAAACAACCAGATAGTATTGCACTGCCGGTGTTACCGTGCCCGGATTGTTGTCCTCTAGAACCGGGCAGACGCTCAAGTTGAGGGTAGTGAAGTGGCCATTGGTCTTCACCCGCAAACCACTGACCCGCACTGTCTTGCAACTAGCAGCCGCCTTCAGAATTGCAGTGGACAGCTCGGGACGCAACCCTTCGCGAGCCATTCTAAGAATGTTGTACACGCCCGTTTCACCCGCGGCGGGTTCAAGGAACATGCCCGTTCGACCTTGCAGGTAGGCGATGTCCCCTTTAGCGTTTACAAGCGCTGCAATAGGCGCAATGTGTGCCACAAGCGCTCGCTCTACAATCTCTCGCAATGAAACTTTCGGCACGGCGGGCACTATCTCCGTATTCTTCATCTGTTTTCTAGAAGGCAAATAAAAATCTGGTACAGCGCGTTCGTGGTGCGAGTACCTGACACGGGACAAATTGGGTAACCGACGATACAGTTTCAGCCGGCGGTCAATAGACTCAAAGTGCTTTTCGAAATCGCCAACTCCCTCCGAAGTCCCCAAGAACAATACACCACCTGGGTTTAACGCATAGTAGAACAGTGGTAGAAGTCTCTTTTGTAACTCAGAACCAAAGTAGATCATCAAGTTACGACAACTGATCATATCCAGTTTGGAGAAGGGCGGATCACGATTGACATCTTGCTCAGCGAAAACGATCAAGTTACGAATTTTTTTGTGAATGCGATACTTGCTACTCTCCACTTCAAGCGAAAAATAGCGCGCCATGCGACTCGATGATACATCCTCGGCAACACTTTTGGGGTACAACCCAGCGCGCGCGGTAGCAATCGCTTGCGCGTCAACATCGGACGCGAAAATCTGGATATTCGTTTGCTGGCCCGCAGCTTCGCACAGCTCGTGAAGTAGTATCGCAATCGAATAGGCTTCTTCACCCGTAGAACAACCGCACACCCACACTCTCAACGGCGTCGAATCCAATCGCTTTTGGGCAAGCAAAGGCGGGATCGCTATCCTCTCTAACGCCTCAAAGGCAGCTGGATCCCGAAAAAAACTGGTTACACCAATGAGCAGCTCACGAAACAAGGCGTTAGCTTCTTGAAATGATTCCTCTACCAGATCCGCATAAGCGTTGAAGCTCACAATCTGATTGACCGCCATCCTCCGCTCAACGCGCCGTTCAATGGTATTTGTTTTGTACTTTGAAAAGTCATGGCCTGTTCGTGAGCGAAGCACCTGACAGATTCGACAAAGCGGACCCGCCTCGAACTGCAGAGAATCCTCTTCGACACTAGTCTTGGGATTCTGCACGTCACCCTGTTTGAAACTATCAATTAATCGCGCCGCCATCTCCGCAGGGGGCAATACGAAGTCGACCGACCCTGCAGAAATTGCACTGCTCGGCATACCATCGAACTCGGTAGTCTTGGGAGTCTGTGCAATCACAATCCCACCGTAGCTCTTAATCGATTGCACACCATGCGTACCGTCTGAGCCTGCGCCAGACAAGACGATTCCCACAGCTCGCTCTTTTCGCTCGTGCGCTAGTGATTCAAAGAAAAAATCAATGGGCAAGCGTTCCCCGCGCGGCATCAAATGCAACACGCCATTTAAAATCGACATGTCTCGATCTGGGGGAATGATGTAGACGCAGTTGCGATCGACCAGCATCCCCTCTTTGACTTCGAAGACTTTCATCATCGTAAAGCGACCGACCAATTCACTCAGTAGGCTTTTGTGGTCGGGCGCCAAGTGCTGAACGATCACAAACGCCATGTCCGGGGTCGAACCTCCCATGAACCCCGAGAAGAAGCTTTCAAAGGCCGCCAGACCACCCGCTGAGGCTCCGATTCCCACAATCGGAAAAGCTGTTGAGGTGAGCGCACAGGTAGTCACTGCTTCAATAGCATCACCATTTTTCAGTACTATCGATCGCCTAATTTCCGACGCCCCGCCCCCGAAGCGTTCTCATGATCATCAAATACCATCATAACGGTTGTTTTAATTAGTTGCAAGAAGTGTTTGTATCGCAGTTTTCACACCGCAGCCAGCATACAACCAGCTCACAGTTCCGTTGACGAATCAAGTGCGCTTGGACGCTCCTGGTGAAGATCCGAACGCTGCTGAAGTAACACAACTGAGACAATAAACGAAAAAACGGCGATGCTGCATTGCATCGCCGTCTGTAATTTTTGTCAGTGCAAGATAGAGCGTGCACGTCTTGTAGCTGATTTGCATTCTGGGACGTGAATGCAATGGCTGTCGTTCCCGAAAACGAGAACGCTGGGCAATTACATGCCACAGCCACAGCTAGGAGCCGATTCGCAACCGCAGCTTGGTGCAACGTCGCAACCACAGCTTGATGCTGGTGCTGAGAAGCAACCCTTCAAACCGCCGAGACGGCTCTTCAAGCCACCGAACAGTTTGTGTTTACGTGGTGCTGCACATGGATCGCAAGCTGGTGCAACTTCGCAACCACAGCTTGGAGCTGGCGCTGCGCAGCAGCTAGGTGCTGGCACTGCGCAGCAGCTTGGTGCAGCAACTTCGCAACCGCAGCTTGGTGCTGGAGCGCAGCATGAAGAAGCGGCGTTCTTCTTGCTGAACAGCTTGCCGAACAAACGTGGACGTGCACATGGATCGCAAGCTGGTGCGACTTCGCAACCACAGCTTGGTGCAACCTCACATCCGCAGCTTGGTGCAACTTCGCAACCACAGCTAGGAGCTGAATCACAACAACCACGACCGAACAGGCCAGCGCTTGCAGTCGACGGAGCGAACGCAGCAACTGCAGCC
>JANPLP010000677.1:0-1500 GCA_031426595.1 Planctomycetia bacterium
TCGAAGCCGTCCTTGCCGTGGTAGGCACCGATGCCGCTCTCACCGATCCCGCCGATCACCCGCTATGTACGCTCGAATGGGCCAGCGTGCTCAAGTGCAGCAACAGCTACGAAGCCTATCAGCGCATCTACATCAGCCGTGTGGAGAAGGAACGGGTCATCGAGTTCCTGCTGCTCGACGAAGAGAGCCCCCGCTCGGTGCGGTTCTGCCTCGAAGCCGCCGGCAAAGCGAATTTGAAATTCATCGTTCGCTTGCCAAGTGGACTCCGCTTCAATTCGTCCGACAACAATTTGGCTGACTACAATCCGGCCGACCACACCGTCGCGCTCGGCCTGCAAGAATTGCCGGTCGGAACTCCCGCGGTGTTCGAACTTACTGTTCTGCCAGTGGAACGAGGCACTCAAGTTCTAACGCTGAACGCACAAGCTGACTTGGGCATCTCGACCGAAGCCAAAGGACAGGTGGCTGTGGAAGGGTTGGCTGAACTCGCTTTCACCATCGGACAAGATAACGGTACCATCGAAACGGGGTCATCGTCGACTTACACCGTCCAGGTTACCAACATCGGCAACAATCCTGACACAGACGTGCAGCTCGCGGTTCAGTTGCCGGCCGGCGCTCAAGTTCTAAAGGTTGACGCTCCGGTTCGCTATCGCGCCGAAGGGAATCAACTTCTGTTTGAACCGATCCCGGAGATGCGAAACAAAGACCAGCACACGTTCCGTTTCGAAGTTCGGCATACTCAAGCTGGGTCGATGATCGTGCGAACACAACTGACCAGCTCTAATTGGCCGGTTGCAGTTGTAAAAGAAGAAGGCACGTTAGTCTACAACGATCAGAACTAGTCGAACTTATCGCATTCGTAATAAAGTAGATGGATTATGCCGAGTGCGCATCCTTTCCTACGCGGCAAGTAGAAAACCGTTAGGGCCGGAGTCTTTTCGCTAGCTGGAACAGCTTGCCATAGACCGATACCAGGAGCTAGCTGAGGATCAGCGGTTCGGCTGGCGTTTCACCTTTATGCGATAGGCAAAAGGTTAAACATTCGGTCGCGCGTGTCACATGGATGTGAGTCAGTTAGATCTGCGAACGAGTCGCATATCATCCCGGCAAACATCGACTTTGAAAGGCACGCAGTGACTAGCAAGCGCTCATCTCATCTGCGAATCCATACCGAAGAAATCAATTCAGCCGACCGCAACGAGCCATCGCATGCTCGCTTAGTCGACATTCAAAAGCTGATGGATGATTTTACAGAGGCCACTGGTTGGCAACCTCGCGCTTTGACCGTCACCCCACATTCGTCCAGCAAATCGGGCAAAGGTGACGACCGCAACATTCCCCTGCGGCAACGCGTTGAACTGGTCAATGTCGCGATGTTGGATGGCCTGCTCGACGCCGAAGATCTACTTGACATGCCGATGACTGGCGAAGAGTCAGCTTGGCAGTTGCTCGAGTCGATCGATGCTCTTGTGCAACGGTTGCACGAAACCGAGAAGG
>JANPLP010000678.1:0-7331 GCA_031426595.1 Planctomycetia bacterium
CGCACCATCCAAGGGCCTCAAGGGGCTGGGGCAAATCCCCGACTTAATTCCGCTGGTGCAAAACCTTTTTACGAACACGCGTCAAAACAAAACTCTCGACAACATTTTGGTCGATCGAATTCAGACTCGCGAGTTCACTGGTCGCGCTGGCATTATCAGTCTTGAAAAGATGTTCAGCTTGCAGATGAAGGATGCTGAACGCATCTCCGATCACGTTCCAGTGTGGGCGGAGTTTACCATCACCGAACAACCGAATGGCAACGTGATGATGGGCAACAATCCCAATGCACTCGTTCGTTAGAAAAATGTACGGATAAGAAACTATTAGCGGTGTGTCTTAGTGAAGAGAGACAGAGCACCGCGCCGTGGCAGAGCGATAATTACAGCAATATAAATTCAGTAGACTCCTTTCGCACCATCGAACTAAGCCGCATCCGTTGCACCGGGGTGAGTGTCTTTCCAGTGTTGATAAGCGGGTTTAATGTTCCGCATTGCTAACCATTTCCCATGCGTCTTACTGGTGCTGGACAACATCGTGTCAGGGGCGATGTCACCTTTCTGAATACGAGTTAGCAACTCCATTTCACACACGGGGCCTACCCGTTTTTGACGATGGAAGAACCCCTTCTTAATGAAATACCAATCTGCAGACATCTCTGAATCTCCTGTTGTGAGAGCAGCGGCAACGATAGCAACTCACGCATTGCAGCGCGCCGCATAACACTGTTTGTCCGACTTTCTCGCGTCAAAATCAAGTCAAATCTGCTCAATTTCTATAAAGTAATACCTGCGAGTCAGGACCCGCCAACCCGATTGAGGTAGGAATCGAGCTCATGCACTCTTGGCACACTGCTTGCACACTGGCGAACTTCTGCCATCGCGAGGATGAACTTGATCAGTGGCAGGTTTAATCACAACCTTGAATCACGTCCCTGTGCGTCGCTCGGTAATTACCAATTAAGCCACTTACCGAGCACAGCTTCAAGTCAGGGTTGCTCTTGAGCCTCAAGCAAGTGCACATTGCGACAACTTGCGATCCACAGTCATTAATGCGATGTGTATAGTGCCGTGTACAAACCGAGCTTCACACGATTAGCGTCGGCTTGAGCAATTAAACACGGGCAATGAACAAGAAGTTCCGCGAGTAGAAGATTAATCAGTTGTTAGGATTTGAATCTGTGTTGGGATGGTCGTAGAGGAGTGCGGCGGCGTAGCCCAACAGGTCATCGCGTTTGCGGCAGATGGATTGCATCGATTGATATTCACCAAGTCCGATGCTCAGTTCGAGCATCGTGGGTGCGATGCCGAGCAGGCGGTTTCCGGCGGGCATACGTTTATCGTAAGCGCGCATCGCTTCTGCTTTGCGGCCGCAGCGGGCTAGAAGATCGATAAGCACTTCGATGGCGATGGTACCGAATTGTCCTTGGTCGACTGAGTCCGCTTTTTGTGTGAAGTAGCGAATGCCTTGATCGACTTGTTGGCCTAGCAATGCGCGAAAGAATGCGGCTGAACTTGGATAGAGATCCAGGAATGGTTCCTCCCCCGCGTATTGAAATTGCGGATGTAGATGCCGACCGTAAACGGTCAGATCGAGAGCGAGTCGCAGGTCGTCAGATTTCTCAAGCACTCTCGCGTAACGCACTGTGGATGCGAGGTGGCTGGTATCGAGATGATAGGAACCATCTCGCAACAGATCTGGGCGTACCTTCAGTAGATCTTCGGCGGTTTGCTCCTCAGGTTCTTTACCTTCACGTTTGGTGATATCGCGTTTGAGATTCGCGAGCAATTCCGTGTGTACGTGTTTGACCAGCAATGCAGCCCCGACTTGTTGATCGGACCTGGCTTTGGTTCCAAGGGCTGATTCAAACAGCGTGATGCTATTGCAAGTGCCTAAGCGATCGAGAGCAAGTTGATAACCTCTCCCCACATCGACACCTTCGTGTAGGAGCACTTCGAGCAGCTCGTCAACGTTGTCATCCGTCACAGCAATCTGTTCCAGAACTTTGGCGGCAGCCGCGCGATCTCCGACTGGCCGCATGTACATCCATCCCTCGCGGATTTGCCCTTGTTTGAAGAACCCCTCCCCGACCCGACGGCACGCTTCAATTAGACCTTGTTCGAGCTTCAGTTCGAGATCGTGGCTAAGTTTTTCGTTGCGGTCGAGCTGCGCGGCGGGCAAGCCCAACTGGAGTCGCAGTTGCATTTTGAGCGCTTCGAACATCTCGTGGAAACGACCTTGAGACTCTAAGTAAGCGATCAAGCGATCGACGGCTGATTGCGAGCCCGATTGATTGCGAAGATGTTGGAGTTCATCGAAGATGTTGGGTGTGTGATCAGTGTTCGAAGTCATATTGCGGCAGTTCGAGCTTGAGCGAGCCCATGCCCCCTGGCGGGGAAGGTTGGAAAAGGGGAAAACAGCGTTCGCTGCCATTGTAGCCACTTTCCTAGATTGGGCACCCGCAAACCGCTTGGTTGAGTAGTGCCCTAAACGTTCTCCTCGGCACTTAAAACTGAAGCACTATGACGATTGAAGAACCCACTTCGTTTGCGGGCTTGCGCGTGGCGGCTTTGGAAAGTCGTCGACGCGATGACATGGAACGTCTGATTTCAAAATTTGGAGGCCAGCCGTTCGTCAGCCCTTCGATGCGAGAAGTGCCGATCGAAGCGAACCGCGAGGCCATTGATTTCGCGTATCGCGTGATCACTGGCGAAATCAACATCGTTATTTTCTTAACCGGCGTTGGGCTACGTCACTTGCTGACGGCCATCGAAAAACATGTGGATCGACAACGGTTCATCGACGCGCTCTCCGATGTTACAACCATCGTGCGAGGCCCCAAGCCAGCCGCGGTGATGCGTGAGCTTGGATTAACCCCAACTATTAAAGTCCCTGAACCGAACACTTGGCGAGAGTTGTTAAAGTCAATCGATGAGAGCATTCCGATCACGAACCAAAAGATAGGTTTGCAGGAGTACGGTAAGACGAACTCGAGTTTGATTGCGGGCTTGGAGGCGCGTGGCGCGGAGGTGGTTCGAGTTCGGGTGTATCAGTGGGAATTGCCCGTCGATTCCGGCCCGCTGGAGGCCAATGTGCGCGCTATGGTGGCGGGGCAGCGCGATGTGCTCCTGCTAACTAGTGCTCATCAAGTTGCCAACATGTTGCGCATTAGCGCTGATTTAGGGTTGGAAGAACAGTTGCGAACCGCTTTCAAGAGCATGATTATTGCCTCGATTGGTCCAACCACTAGCGAAATGCTCAAGCAGAATGACTTGCCGGTCGACCTAGAACCAGAGCATCCGAAGATGGGGCACTTGGTGCAAGAAAGTGCAGCGCGAGCCGCATATCTTTTAGCGGGACGCACTGTGAGTGCTCATGTGAAAGAAACAACTGGAAAGTCACTGATGGATAAACAAGCCGCCTGGTATGACGGACCATTCATGCGAGCCTGTCGGCGCGAGTCCTCTTCTGTTACGCCGATTTGGTTGATGAGGCAAGCGGGTCGCTACATGGCCGAGTATCGAGTAATTCGCGATAAGATCGGATTTCTCGATCTGTGCAAAGATCCTGGCTTATGTGCTGAAGTGATGTGCACAGCGGTCAAACGTTTGGGTGTCGATGCAGCAATCATCTTTTCAGATTTGCTGCCCATCCTTGAGCCTATGGGAATGGACTTGGAGTTTGCCAAAGGGGATGGACCTGTGATCCATAATCCCTTGCGAGTTGCAGCGGATGTTGATCGGGTGCATGAGTTGATGTCGATGGAGTCGCTGAGCTTTGTGACGGAGACGGTGCGATTAACGCGGCAAGAATTGCCTGCCGAAATTCCTGTGATCGGTTTTGCCGGTGCTCCCTTCACGCTCGCTAGCTACATGATTGAAGGGGGTGGGAGTCGCAGCTACATGTATACGAAGATGTTGATGTACCGCGATCCCGGCGCATGGAACGTCTTGATGACGAAGCTTTCTCGTAGCATCGCGCGCTATTTAAATGCCCAGATCACTGCCGGTGCCCAGTGCGTGCAGCTATTTGACTCGTGGGCTGGATGCTTGTCGGTTCAAGATTACACACGTTACGTCTACCCTTATGTCAAACAGATCATTGACTCGATCGCCCCTGGCGTACCTGTGATCAACTTCGCGACCGGCAACCCAGCGCTGTTGCCGCTGCTCCGTGGCGATCAGCGCACGGTGGTGGGAATCGACTGGCGCATCCCACTCGATGATGCTTGGAAGATTGTCGGCTATGACCGGCCGGTGCAGGGCAACCTTGAACCTCTAGCGCTGTTAGCCGATCAAGAAACTATGCGGGAAATGGCTGCCGATGTATTGAGCCGAGCGAGTGGGAGGGCGGGGCATATCTTCAATTTAGGACATGGGATTTTGCAACAAACCGATGTCGACCAAGTGATCGCTTTGGTGGATATGGTACATGAAATGAGTGCCAAATAAGCCCCACGATTGAAATCACGATACGAGGTCTAGTGCAGCGTTACAGCTTAAATTTGGGATCCTTCAACTTTGGGTGGCACGCTCTGAGGCTCTGCGAAGGGGGCGAATCAACTGACATCCGCCACGCCCTTCGCAGAGCCTCAGAGTGTGCACCCCAAAATTAAGCTGTAACGCTGCACTGGCATGGATTTGATGGAAAAAAGTCCAACGACTAGAATCTCTTTTGTTCTAATATGCACTTGCGAGTTTCCTTGCCGTCAGCGGGGGCAACGATCGTAATTTGCCTTAGCTGTGTGATCCGTTTGTCATGTTGTTCTCACTAAGAACTGCTAAGTAGTATTGACCCTGGTAGGATTCTTTTCCGTGACAACTTGGTATTGGATAGACGAGGACAAGAACGAACACGGACCGATAGCGCCCGACAAGCTACTGATGCTGATTCGTCAGGGTGAAATCTTTCGTGAAACTTTGGTGCGCAAAGACAGTTCCGCTTGGTGTCGCTCGGACCACATCAACGGCTTGTGGGATAGCGCTGCCAAGCCGTACAAATTTTACATCTGTGTCGAGTGCGGTTATCAGATTGACCGTCCGCCCAGCCGCTGCTCAAAATGCGAACGACTTGTTGAGAAAGCGAATGAAAAGTGGGTTACTCCGAACTTAAAACGGATGAAATCTAAGACTGAACTACCGGCGACTGCAGCAGGAAAGGGGGCGGTTCCCGCGCGCCCCGAAGCTAAAGTTAACGCTGCAAAATCGGCTTCGGCGAAAACAGAGAAGGTGAAAACAGTCGCGTTGGAAACTGGCGAAACGTCGCGGCAACCGACAGAACGCTCGGGTGCCATCCGGTCGGTATGGAAGAAAGCGATCTCGCTGCGCGATCGATTGTTGCCAAAATCGCAAACCAAAAAGAAGTAATCCTTAAACGCAAGAGAACAGCATGCTTGAGCGCGTCCTTGAACCCGAATTGATGGATGATCCGGATGAAGCGGAAAGCTATGACGCAATGGATCATGCAGAAGTAAATCGTCGTTTTGTAGAAGCGTTGCTGGCCGCGGGTCCGCTCGGTGATGATGTGCTGGATCTGGGGACCGGAACGGCTCAGATTCCGATTGAGTTGTGTTCACAGCAGGCAACATGCCGCGTGATGGCCAGCGATGCAGCCACGTGTATGCTCGACGTTGCCAGATACAATTTGGCAGTTTCTGGTAACGAGCATAGGATCCAGTTGCACCATGGCGATTCGAAGCAGTTGGGGTTTGACGACTCGATGTTTGATGCTGTTATTTCGAATAGCTTGATACATCATGTGGCGGAACCGAGATGTGTGCTGTCGGAGATGTTACGGGTTTGCAAGCCTGCCGGGCGGATTTTTGTGCGTGACTTATGCCGCCCTGAATCTTCCGAGCATGTCGAACAGTTGGTTCGGCTCTACGCGGCACAGGAATCGCCCTACAACCAACAACTTTTCCGCCAGTCTTTGTGCGCTGCATTGACGCGCGAGGAGATTCGAGCTCTGGTGGCGGAACAAGGGTTTGCACCAGAGACTGTCCAGATGACAAGCGATCGTCACTGGACATGGTCTGCTACGAAGCCAGCTTGAAGACGTTGCCACGCTCGCCGCCTGCTACAGGCGAGTCTTGCGAAGTCCAGTTTCTTGCGCGATGGACCGCTTGTCGTTGATGCCTTTCGGATGCCCAAAGAACTTTGAACAAAACACCGAGCACTCTCATGCTCGGCGCTGTCGGAACTTGACCGATCGCCAAGTGGGTTCAGTTGCCGGAGCCGAAAGGATCCGCGGCTGCACCAGCGGCTGGTGCATCGCTGCCACCAAAAGGATCTGGCCCGCCAAGGGGATTTGTTGCATCGGTTTCGGAGCCAAAAGGACTCACGCCTTCTTCCATCGGTGTAGTCGGCGGGGTCACAGGCACATCTTCTTTAGCTTCCGGCTTGATCACGACTGGAGCGGTAAGCGTTGGCACGTCCGACCCGATTGGGCGCAGGCACTGCAATTGCCCATGCTTGCCGATCAGGTAGAGCCGGTCGGTCAACTGATTCATCAGTGCATGGCCAAGATCCTTGGTGATTGCGGTGCCGACGACCTCCCCGTTAGCGATTTTCAAACCGACGATTTGATTGGCTTGCGTGCGACTGTAAACAACATTGTTGGCAACCGTCAGCGGTTCGCGAATGGCCATGGAATCCGACATCCAAGCTTCAGTTCCTTCAGCGTCGTTAATGCAGTTCAGCACTCCGTCATCGGTGGCAGCGTAAACTTGCGAGCCGATGATCAGCGGTGGAGTCGCAAAGGCTTGACCGCTAACGAACTCCCAATCGGTTTTCCCAAGTCGATCGTCGATAACAATCTTGCTTAACCGACCGCCAACATTGCCCACGTAGAACGCATTGTTGCCGACTCCAAGACAGCGTTCAAAGCGGCTATTGGATTGGTAGCGGAGCCAAACTTCAGGCTTTTCCGCTGCATTGAATACGTAGAAGTATCCATCGGCAGAAGCGATACCGCAAAGATCTCGATCAATCATACTGACGGTATTGCCGATGGCGCGACCTCGAATCACATATCCCCAGCGTTGGATAAACTTGGTATCGCCGACTGCATACGATTCAACTCTGCCTGAAAAATCCGAAACGAAGGCGGTAGTATTCGTGGCTGCTACGGCGTTGCTGGAGGCGTACTGCAAACGCTTTGTCAAAATCTGTTTGCCCGATTCCCAGTCGAGCACATACAAGTGATCACCTTGGATCACGATCACTCCGGCTTTTGAAATCGCGCCGGGGAAGGCGGGTGCCGCTGAGTCGCCGCAGGTATTGGCCCACAGGGTTCGACCTGTCTCTGCATCGACCGTTTCCACCGAACCGTTTTG
>JANPLP010000679.1:0-1452 GCA_031426595.1 Planctomycetia bacterium
TGGTGACATCAGCCAATCCTCTGGCATCGGAAAAATCGCAACGACCAGCATGGGGGTCGTCGCATTCGATGCCGACGACGACGGGGACTGCGATATCGTCGTCGTCAACGATCAAATGCCAAACACCCTATGGATCAACGAGGGACATGGGATGTTCACCGACCAAGGCATCCCATCGGGTATCGCATTGGATCGCACCGGGAAAGCCAACGGCAACATGGGTGTCGATTGCGCGGACCTGGACGGGGACGGTCTGCTGGATCTGTTCACAACCACCTACCAAGACGAAATGCCTGTCCTCTACAAAAACCTAGGAGGAGGGCTCTTTCTAGACTCTACCAATGTCGCCCGCATCGATGGCAGCTTGTTTCCCCACGTGAACTGGGGATGTGGCCTCGTGGATTTCGACAACGACGCGGACAAAGATATCTACATCGCATGCGGGCACTTTATGGACAACATTTCATTCATCGATGACCGGACGACCGTCAAGGTTCGGAACTACCTGCTGCAAAACGACGGCAAAGGCAAATTCACTAACATCACCAAAGTTGCTGGCAACGGTATGGAGATCGTCGAAAGCAGCCGCGGGGCAGCCTTCGACGACCTGGACAACGATGGCGACATAGACTGCGTCGTCGTCAATGCAAACGGTTCGCCAAGCATCCTCAGAAACGATACTGCCGGCACAAACCGATCGATTTGCATCGCATTGATCGGCACCCACTCCAATAGAATGGGGATCGGAGCAAAGGTCTCCCTCGTTTCAGATAAGCAAACCCAAGTCGCCGCCGTCCTCGCCGGCCGCGGCTACGAAAGCCACTACGGTACCAAACTGCACTTTGGACTGGCTCAGCAAAAAATAAAAAGCGTTCAAGTGCGCTGGCCATCCGGCAAAACTGAGTCCTTTGCTGTACCACCCAACACGGTCGCTGCGTCACTAAAAGAAGGAACAGCCGACTAAGTTCCTTCGTTAGCGTACCCACCGGCAATCACCGGCCTTCCCTCAGCCGTTCGCCCAAAAAATTATCCAGCTCAGGAATCGCAAAGATTTTGTTGACCGCTTTATCGATGTCGTACTCGATGCGCCGAAACTCGATGCTCGGGTAATCGAGAATGACAAAGCAACTGCGCCAGTCACCATCGCGAGGTTGGCCCACACTGCCAACATTGATCATCGCTTTGTCCTCCGGCAATTTCATCTGATAACCAAACTCGTCCGGCCTCAAAAACTGCATATTGGTGGTGAAGACACCCGGCGCATGCGTGTGGCCCTGAAACGTATAGCCCTGAATCATGGAAAAGAGCTTTTCCATCTTGCGACGATTGAATACGTCCTCAGGGAAAACATACTCATTCAATGGATTGCGAACCGACCCGTGAACAAACGACAAATTGCCTTCTGCAATCGTCCTCGGCAATCTCGCCAAATACTCCAGTCGACGCTGAGCG
>JANPLP010000680.1:0-6448 GCA_031426595.1 Planctomycetia bacterium
TACCTGTCAGGCCACGGACCGCTAAAGAGCGACGGGACACTGATTCTTGGTCGCGTTGGAGATGACCTGAGCCTCGAACAGGGACAAGCGGCAGCTCGCCAAACCGGTCTAGCTATGCTTGCCACCCTCCGTTTCGCCCTCGGCACACTCGATCGTGTCACCCGCGTGGTCAAACTGCTCGGCTTGGTGCGCTGCACCGATGCATTCGATCAGCAACCGCAGGTCATCAACGGGTGCAGCCAGTTGTTCGCAGACGTTTTTGGTCCCGATCTAGGCATTGGAGCTCGCAGTGCTCTCGGCACCAATGCACTTCCAGGCGGTATTGCCACCGAAATCGAAGGCATCTTCGAGATCCAATAAAAATCCACGACGCACAAGTCGATTGCGAGTGGCATACAAGCGTTGGTTAGCGCAGCAACTGCTACTGTTGCGCTGACCAACCTGCCAAGGACGCGGCATGGCGCGGCACCTGATAGACAAAGTAATTCCAGGCCTCGATACCGTCGACTAGCAAACGTTGATTGTCTTCAGCAACCTGCTTCTCAACACCAGTCAAAAGTTGACCATAGACCGCCCCCACTTGCCCTGCCGGTTCGACCACTTGTTCCGCCACTTCATCCGCCTGCAAGTCCAGCACCTCAGCCAACTGCTGGGCTCCAAGTACGGGAGATTCTAACTTCTTAGCGATCGTCACTGTCCGCACGTTGACACTCTGCAGCAACTCACCACTCGAGCTCAGCAAGGCTTGGAAGTCCCGAATTTCTTCACCACTCATCGACCTAGTCGCTCTCGGTGCAACTGCTTGTTCAGTCGATCTGAGCGCTGGTTCGCGCTCGAACCGCGACCTGAAGCTAGGCGAGAGCATTAGTAAAATGACTGCCGCAAAAGCGAACCCCACCACCGCGATACGCCCCACGGAACGCGACACAACAGGCGGCTGGAACACCTGTGGTGGTTTCTCAAGCTCATGACAAAACCTGGCGGCCTGCAAGCGCGCTGCAAGCTGCTTCGATTGGCGGTAGAACTGCTGCAAAATTGGATCCAGCTCAATGCGTCTCGCTACCCAACCAGGAAGCGGCTGGTCGCAGTCAATCGCGCGGCTGATGTACCATTTGGCTACTGTTCGCAACATACTTTACACACTCTCCCCTGCATTCCGCTGTGATGGCCTTTTCTCATGACTGTGGGATTCTTCTTGGCGTAACTCCTTTACCATCCTCGTTCGCGCGCGGTGCAATAACACTCTGACTCCAACTTTTGTTTTTCGCATCACCTGCGCAATCTCTTCGATGGATAAGTCCTCCGCAAATCGCAACCACATCGCCGTATAGTGCGACTCATTCAAAGCGCGGCGGGCGACTGACCAAATCGCATCGGCACTCTCTTGCGACTCCAAACAATCCGTTGACTGAGTCGCTCTACCAAGCTCGCTATTGAGCAGCGATCGATGAGTTTCCAGCAACGACAAACGTCGGCGCGAGCCGCGATTGTGGTCGCTCGCGATTCGAAACGCGATGGTAAACAACCAAGTTGAAAATCGGAATTGCGGATCGAATGAGGCAAGATTCTGAAACGCTCGGGCAAGCGATTCCTGCGCAATGTCTTCCGCATCCATATGGCTGTTGCTGCGAATTCGCGGCAGGACGAGTTGCACCAGCCGCGGAAAGTATCGCCGCACCAGTTCCCCACAAGCCTCATCGCAGCCGCCCCGCGCGCGCAGCACTAATGCATTCGAATCCAATCCATCCAACGTGTCGCTGCGCATCGGTTGCAAAGTTGTCATAGGTTCACAAGCTGTAATTACTTGATCTTCTCAAGCTGCTGCTTGACTTCTTCGAGCTTCGCGTCCGCTTCCCGCTTTGATTCTTCTAACTCCACTTTCAGCCGCTCAAGCTTTTTGCGTTCTTCAGCCAGTTTGGCTTCTTCTTTAGAAAGTTCGATGCTCGCTTTAAAATCAAACTTGATCCCAGTCTCTTTCGCAATCGCCTCCGCAATCTTGTCAGAGTTGAGCGTCAGCGTCACATTGATATTCTTTTCAGCAATAGTTGTCTCCACGCCTTGAAGAGTATCCCGAATCTGCTTCAGATTTTTGTCACCAGAGTCCATCGACTGAGCCAAATCAATCATCGCCAGGAACCCGCTAACCATCTGCTGCAACTGCTCCGCCTGCTTTTCATTTTCAGTCGTCATGATCGCCGTCGCGGTGAAATTGTCATCCTTGCTAGTCAGATCTACGGCGAACGATGTCACAATTTTTGCCACCGCGGCTTGTGGGCCTTTACCAAGTTTACCTTCGGGAATCTCAAACACTTCGATGCTCGCCAGTGCCCCATTTGAAGCGGCTTTGCCACTGCGAGAACGGTCCGATGCTGTGTCAAGTTCATCGAGGACCGACTTAATTGCTTCTAGCTTAGGAGACAACAAGACGATGCGATCTTGCTCCCCGTTGCCATGTATCGCGCCATACACACGCTTATCATCCTTCGGCGACGCAGAATGAATTTGATGTTCTTCATGCTCGGTCGCCTCATATTCTGGCAGTCCAAGGGCTAGCCCTTCGAGGTTGCCAGAAGACTTCTTAAGCCGCACCATGGCGAGCATCGTGTCCTCGGGATGCTCAAAATCAGTCGCGGACAAAGTGATCGATTGGATGTCTTCAAAGGGATCCATGCCGAGCGTTTCTTGAATGCGCCGCATCGCTGCTTTTTCGCCCCCCTCTTTACCAAGCTCTTCGAGCGCTTTCTGCTTGGCGATGCTGAACAGCATCGATCCCAACCGTGTTTGCTTGATCGCATTGAGGTCTACGTGAACTACAAATTTGGACTCGGGCGGAACCGGCATCACCAGCTTGCTGACCGACCGCTGAGCAATCGCTAGCCCAGCTAGCATTGAAACAAACACGATCGCAGTTGCATTTTCTAACCAGTTTCGCATTGTCGAATTCCCTTTGTGCTGAGTTACTCGTCCGCTCAATGCAAACTTTTACGTTCGCCCCTTGCGAATTGTTACAGACTCACCGCCGTTTCGAAAACTTTTCCATAGAAACTTCTGGATCCGGTGAAAGATCCTTTCAAGTGAGCTGTGTTATCTTAGGAAACGCTTGCAGCGAGGGGATTTCCCCAAGTAAATTCGCCATCCTTTGCGAATGCTGCCTATTGAGCTAGAGGGATCCCGAGAATGCCCGAAACTCGCATCAGCCTGATACTTCGATTGCCCCGCTCGGCGGATACCGCCGCTTGGAAGGAGTTCGTCGAACTCTACGAACCGCTGGTGCTCCGATTCGCACGACGGAGGGGGTTGCAGGAGGCTGATGCCCGCGATTTGGTGCAACGTGTGTTCACTTCCGTCGCGGGAGCCGTCGGTCGTTGGCAACCTGACGCTTCGCGGGGCAAATTCCGAGCCTGGTTGTTTCGCATCGCACGCAATCATCTGATCAATCAAGCCACACTGCGTCATCGCGAGCGACCCGTGGGCGGTTCGACACAAGTGAGAAAAATGCAAGCCGAGATCGATGAACGAGTGATCGATGCAGGCGATGCGGAACTGGAATATCGCCGAGCCGTATTTGAGTCGGCTGCTGCTCGGGTAAAACGACTTGTTCAGCCCGCGACGTGGTCCGCTTTTTGGGAGACGATGGTCGAAGGTCGCTCGTGTGAATCCGTTGCAATAGAACTCGAAATGACCGTCGGTTCGATTTATGTCGCTCGATCGCGCGTGGTGGCTCGCCTGCGAGCCGTGGCCGAAGAGCTGGAGGCTAACGAAAATGCATAGTTCAGAAATTCAACTTATAAGTCTGCTGTCAGAAGATACCGAAGCGACCATCGATGCGACTGTCTCCGAGCACGTCGAGCAATGTGCGCAATGCCAAGCACGGTTGGTTAAGCTGTCGGGAGCTGGCGCGTGGACGCAAGCGCTCGTTTCCCATCTGCGAACATTGCAAGGCGAAGACCGCGAACTCCGCGATCACCCACCGCTAACCACAATCGAACTAAGACCTGGTGCTGCACAAGACGGTACACCGGAGAACGATGAGATCGAGCTCGACCCGATTTCGCTCGATTTTCTCGAGCCCGCTGTGCATCCAGAATTACTCGGCCGACTCGGTAGATTCGATATTGAGCGAGTGATTGGAACCGGTGGGATGGGTGTTGTCTTTAAGGCTCATGACGGCGAACTGCATCGCGCGGTAGCAGTGAAGGTTCTCGCACCCCATCTCGCGCACAGCGCCGCCGCGCGAAAACGATTCGCGAGAGAAGCCCAAGCGGCTGCGGCGGTCATTCACCCGAATGTGATTCCAATTCATAACGTTGCTAGCGACGGCAAGTTACCCTACCTGGTCATGCAGTACGTCGCCGGCGAGTCGCTGCAGGCTCGTGTCGATCGACTTGGACCATTACCGATCGCAGATGTACTCCGCATCGCTCAACAGACCGCTGCTGGGCTTGCCGCTGCCCACTCCCAGGGCTTGATCCACCGCGACGTCAAACCTGCCAATATTCTGCTAGAAGAATCGATCGATCGCGTAGTGCTCTCCGATTTTGGTTTGGCGCGGACCGTCGATGATGCCAGCTTAACGCGAACTGGAATTGTTACGGGCACACCGCATTACATGTCGCCAGAACAAGCGAGTGGCGACGCAATCGATTGTCGCAGCGATCAGTTTAGTCTTGGATGCGTGTTGTACTTCATGCTGACGGGCCGCACTCCGTTCCGCGCCGATTCAGCCATGGGTGTGCTCAACCGAATTTGCCATCACGCGCATCGCCCTGTGAACCAAGTTAACGCTGCAGTGCCGCGAGAGTTATCTCGGGTTGTCGATCGCCTATTGGAGAAATCCGCGTCCGCACGGTTCGAGTCCGCGGGAGCCTGCGAGGCAGAGTTGTCGAAATTGTTGTCAGCCGTCCAAAGCGGCAGGTTGCGGTTATGCCCAACGCGCCACCACCTGCGAGTACCACGCAACTACTTGATTCGATCAGCGGTCGCAGGTTGTGCACTGGTTGCAGGGAGCCTCTTCATGCTGTGGCCGCAGCATGTTCCAGTCGATGCTAATCAATCCGCAATTCATCGACCAACCACCAGTCAATCGCAATCTCCCGTAGTGATCGAGAGAGATGATCCGGCAGTATTGCTCATGCAGAACTTGTGCGGATTGTCCGGCGATGATGCTTGGCGCCAGTCATTGCGAGAGCTGCAGCAACGCCTGGATCGATATGAACAACAAGATGCGTCGGAGAACGGTAGGCAGTGGCGTCTAAATGAGTCTTTAAACTTAGGTAACAGAGGAGTTGAAACGAAATGAAAAAGCATATTACTTTAGCGATTTTGAGTGGAATCAGTTTAGTAGGTGGCTCGTGGTTGGCGGCACAACAAGATGTTTCCGAGCGCCCGTCGCGTCCTCAGGATGGAGTGACCTCAACAAGCCCACTAGCTTCTCCCGGCGCTCTGCAACCGGCACGGGGAACTCAAGTAACCAAGACGGAGCGTGCTGCCAGCGAGGTACGAGGTCCAGCCAACGCCGCGCGCTATGAAAAACTATTCAGCGAAAATCCTGCGATTTCCACAATCCAAGAGGTACAAGCTAGGGAAGTTCCGATTTACGGTGCGGTACCAGGAATGTCCGTTCCATTCGCAGTCTCTCGCGAAGTGGTGCGAATGAGCCCTGAGGATGCAGCGAGGATGAGGGCTTTTCAGGATGCAATTCGCGAACTGCGCGGCGCTGAAAATGATGACGATAAAGCAGCGGCTCGTGAAGTAGTGACCAAGCTCGTCAGCGAACAGCTCGACTCGGACTTGGCCAGCCGGGAAAAGGAACTGGTTGCAATCGAGCAACGCGCTCTAGAACTCCGCAAGCAACTGGACGAACGCAAGACCGCCAAGCCAGAGTTGCTCAAGATGCTGGTGATGTTAATCGACAATCCGCAAGTTGGACTGGGCATACCGCCCGAGTGGATGCAAATGTTGATGCGCGGTCAACCGAATTCGCAGCGCGAGTATTTTTACATGGGACAAAATCGCGTGAACATCCTCCCGGGCCTGCCGGACTCGCCTCAGCCAGCAATGCCTCCACAGCCATCTGCAACACCTTCCGGCACACGCACGCCCAATAGTCGTTAGCGTTCCGCAACATGTGTGCCAACGAAATGCGAACGCAATCCGCTACGATGCCAACAACAACACTCCGCCGTAGCGGAACGCCTTAGCGTTTCGAAAATGTATGCAAACTAAGTAATGCAGACGAAATGCTAACGCATTCCGCTACCCTTGTGCGTCAACACTGCGCCGATAGGGGTAGGGAAGTCTGGTTGATCCAGACTCCCCTCCCTCCGAACCGTGCGTGCGGTTTTCCCGCACACGGCTCTCCAGTTAGTAGTTTACGGATTGATCGAAACGGAAGTGAGCCTCGCGCAGACTGTAGAGACCCGCTTTCGTAAAGTACGCATTCGGCCAG
>JANPLP010000681.1:0-17338 GCA_031426595.1 Planctomycetia bacterium
CCCACGATCACTCCCACGATCACTCCCACGATCACTCCCACGATCACTCCCACGATCACTCCCACGATCACTCCCACGATCACTCCCACGATCACGATCACGATCACGATCATTAAGCCAAAAACAGTGGCCAGTTAGCCGAGCACGCTCTGGGGAAGCCACTTGGACTTCGGCGTTGGCAATCCAATTTTGCATCTCCGCCGGCGAATAAGCTGATCTAGCCTGCTTTGCCAAAGGGGCTACAATCTAGCCAAGTGCAATACTTACGAAACCTGCAAATTAGAAGCCATCGACGAGCGGAAAGCCCATGAATCAGTCAGCCAATAGCGGCTTAGGCGATATAGTCATAGCCGACGGTGAACCGCTCAATTTACGAAATCGCTATGTTGCCGCTTTCCTCGCTTGGATGATTCCGGGTGCAGGGCATTACTACCAACGCCGATACTTGAAATCCGCCGTGTTCTGCGTCTGCATTCTGACCAGTTTTGCGATCGGGTTGTTCGTCGCCGATATGAAGTGCGTTTACGCATCTTGGGACGGAACAGAAAAGAGATGGCAGTTCGCTCTCCAAGCCGGCGTAGGTTTGCCGGTTCTGCCAGCTGCTATTCAAGGTTGGCGCGGTAAGGATGCGGGGATGCGCAGAGCGGAGAGTCCAGGGTTCATGTCGGGCCCGCGATCGATTCGCGATCTGGATGCATGGAATTACGAGACCGCGTCCGGATTCGATATGGGAACGCTGTACACGATGATCGCGGGATTGCTAAATATCCTTGTTATCTTTGACGCATTCGCAGGGCCGCTTCCGCCGCCAGTCGCTAAACCGTCGAAGAAAAAAGGTAAAACTCCCGTCGACGCTGAACCCGCACCGGCTCAGTCCTGAATCGCGCGGCCCCCGCAATGGCAAGAGTGAAAAGGGAAGATTGAAAATGTCAATCAGTATGTCGATCGAGTATTTGCTGCTTTACTTGCCCTTACTAGTGGCGGTATCGTTCGTTATGGGTGCGACGCGACATGAAAAACCTAGCCTGATTATTCAGCAAACCCAACGCACTGCGATTTGGATCACCAGCTTTATGCTCATCATTTATGCAGTTTTGCAATTGGTGTCTTGGTTGGTGTAGTGTGACCACCGACCATTTTCTGAGTTAGCCTTATTCCGGTTGCGCTATTCCGGTTGCGCTATTGTCGTTTCTGCATTGTTAGAGGTCGCGTCAACTGCCCACAGGAAGCCGACGCGCGGTCATTACTGCATTCAGCAAGCTATCTATTTCTTGCGTTCGTACACAGCCGTCATCGTCGGTTCGCCGGTGGTTTGTCCCATCCACATTTTGAAAACATGTTTGTCTTTGCTGGTGTACTCCGTAACCGTTTTGATGTCGGCTGTGTTGCCGTCCATACCGGGTCCTTTGCCGGTCATCGTTAAGGTTTTACCGTCCGAGCTCCGTTCACCTTCCAAAACAATCGGCGTCGTGGACATGGAATCGACCCACGTGCCGACATACTTTTTCTTGGCAGGATTATAGGAATCTAGGCCTTGTCCAGAGAACGGACCGTCCGGAGTTTTGCACTCCAATTCGGAAGCGAGCCACAAGCCGCCGTGTGCCATTTTGTAAACATTCTTCCCAGTCCATTCACCGCCGGGCGTTTGGAACTTCACAGTCCATTCGCCAACCATTTCAGCAAGAAATGCATGCTCAGGGCCAGGCTTAACTGCTTCTTGAGCCAACGCGGGGCAAGTGCAAGCAGCACTGATCGCGAGCAGCCAGACAATCACCGAAAACTTGTTTTTCATTTGAGGTTTCCTGAAAACTGTGAAGGAGTTGTGTATGCAAAAACGTAAGAAACGTTGATTTGCTGTTTAGGCATGGCAATGGAAGCCTTGCGCTCTCCAGCTCATCTTACTTCGATGGTGGCATTTAAAACAACTAGCCCATCTCGCCTGGGATCATGACCATCCACCCTACTTTGAAACGGTCGGTGACCATACCGTAGCAAGGCGACCAGAAGGTTTTGCCAAGCGGCATATCGACTGCGCCTCCCGCTGCGAGCGCATTAAACATTCGATGCGCTTCCTGTTCATTGTCTACTGAGAGAACAAGTCGGAAGCCGTCGAACTTGGATTTGTCGTCGCAACCGTCTGAAATCAGGAGTGTTGCTTCGCCGATCTGCAAACTGGCGTGCATGACTTTCGCTTCGAAACCCGCTTGCAGCATTCCTTCAGGCACGGCGTCGGGGCTTTCGTTGAAAGCCATTCGCATCAGCAACTTAGCATCCACTGCTTGGCGGTAAAAATCGATCGCTTCGTCGCATCGGCCGCTGAAGAAAAGATAGGAAGTGAGCGTCTTTGCCATGATATGTCTCCGGTCAGCCAGTTATGCGATTCACGCGAATCTGGAAATTGTAATTACCACGGGTGTGAATGGTCCCCGCTGCATTTATTGACTAGTCGAGCGCCTAGCCCGCCTTTCGACAGAGCCTGAATTAGTTTATTCGAACTCACGTTCGCAATTGAGTTGCATCGGGAGCGTAAGCCAAACTCGGCAGGTCCTTCAATTTGGGCGGTTTCTAGCATCGCTTCGATGGCGTCGCGTAGTTTGGGGGGGAGCGTTACAATAGGACCGACGTCGAGCCAGTTTTGTGACCGCCAGATGGACGGTGGGCTTCGACGGATAGTATTGGGAATAGGAGTACAAAGTATGTTACGTTTCCTCTTGGTTACAGGATTACTGTTGATGTCTGGTGTTTCAAACGCTCAAGAACAGCCTGCAAAGGCAAAGGTTTCGACCAAAGTATTTTTCGACGTGAGTATCGGTAATGAACATGCTGGTCGTATCGTGTTCGGCTTGTTCGGTGACGATGTTCCAAAGACAGCTGAAAATTTTCGCTCTCTTTGCACGGGCGAAAAGGGCGTTGGCAAAAGTGGCAAGCCGCTTCACTTCAAGGACAGCACATTCCATCGCGTGATCCCAAGCTTTATGTTGCAGGGTGGTGATTTCACCCGTGGAAATGGTACCGGTGGCGAGAGTATTTACGGCGAAAAATTCAGTGACGAATCGTTCAAGTTTGTTCACGACGTGCCGGGACTGCTAAGTATGGCTAACGCGGGACCGAACACCAATGGTTCGCAATTTTTTATCACCACTGTTCCCACGGCTTGGTTGAACGGTAAGCACGTTGTTTTCGGTCGAGTGCTGGAAGGCATGGACGTTGTTAAGAAGGTTGAAGCGCAGGGTAGTGACAGCGGACGCACTCGCGCCGTCATCAAGATCACCGAATGCGGCGAACTCAAGTAAAGTTCACTTTGATGGAACTTGGCGGCGAGCGCGTTTGACCGCGCTCGTCGTTAGACCTCTCTGCAGGGATTAAGACTTAGATGACCGATCTAAACTCATCCACCCCAGCAGTCAATTCGCTCGGCAAAACGACCGCGACCTTAGCGGGTTCCCTCCCGAACTCGCTTCCCGCCGCCGAAGGGCCACCACAAGCGGCTGCACCGGAGTTAATCGCTTCACCAGCGGTGGCATTGCTCAGCCCACTTCACACTTTGCAACCCACTGTCGCGCTTGACCGACACAGTCAGTCCGATCCAATTGAGTTGCATTCGCTCGATCCCGCATTTGTGACGGTGGAGCGAATCGGGGGTTGGATATTCAGCGGAGTATTGCTTACCGCTGGACTTATCGCACTTGCAGTTGTCGTTTTCAATTTTGGTTTCTTAAACTGGGTCAGCGGCTGCAGTTTCATCGCGTATGTAGTCATCGGGGCGGGTTTGAGTTGGTTAACCCATGTGTTGCCGAAGAAGCAACATAAACACGCTGGTTGGTGTTTGACCCACAATGGGCTTGAGATTCGGCATGGCATTTGGTGGCGCAATCAAATCAGCGTACCCTTGGCGCGCGTGCAACACACGGACGTCCATCAAGGCCCACTGATGCGGCGTTTCGGATTAGCAAAACTCACTATTCATACCGCAGGTACTGAAAATTCTGCCGTCGCCCTCAATGGGCTCAATTTCGAGGTCGCGATGCGACTGCGCGATGCACTGGTCGAAAGCCGGGGTGAGATTGATGGAGTCTGACTCCAGTCCAACAGACACCGAAGTTCCCTGGCAGCGCCTTCGACGCATCTCGCTGCTTTTCGTCGTTGTTTCCAAGCTTCGCCAATGGATCATTCCTGTCATAGTGGGCCTGTTTAGTGCGAGACAGGGGAGCTACACCCTGATCGGACTGGGAATTCTGGCCTTCGCAATTCTGCTCGCGTTCGCGATCGTCCGCTACTTGACTCTTCAATTCCGCTTGGCAGACGGCGAACTGCAGATCCGAGACGGAATTATCTTTCGGAGCAATCGGACGGTACCAGTCAATCGTATTCAAAACATCGATCTAGTTCAGAATCTGTTGCATCGCATCTTTCGCGTCGCCGAAGTACGCATCGAAACAGCTTCTGGAAAAGAACCCGAAGCGATTTTGCAGGTCCTGTCGCTGGACGATGTTGAACGGCTGCGCGCCAGTGTGTTTGCGCAGTCACAAACCACTTCGCCGCAACCACCAACGATTCACTCGATTGAATCAACGGAGTCGTCCAGCGGTATTGAGTCGGACCTCGCCGCACCGCGTGTAACGCCGTTAGGGTGCGAGCGAACGGAGCAGGTGTTGCATTCCCTCACCTTTAAACACCTTGCCCTCGCCGGGCTCACTAGCAACCGCGGCTTACTTCTTGTGCCCATTGCTATCGGTGCAATTTATGAGGTGCGCAACCTCACCGGGATTTCCAGTTTCTCTGAACCCATTAAAAGTCGCCTTCGCGTTCAAACTAAGGACATTTGGGAATTGATGCCTAACGGGCTACCCACTGTCAACTTCGTGCTTTGGGTACTCGCTGGATTATTCGTCGCGTTTCTATGCCTTAAGTTATTCTCAATCGCATGGTTCGTCATTCGTTTTTACGACTACCAGCTGAAGCTGGTGGGAAATGATTTGCGAATCGGCTGTGGTCTGTTCACAAAAGTGTCGGCGACGGTTCCGCGGTCACGCATTCAGTTCATTAGCATCCACCGTTCCTGGCTGGGTCGCAAACTGGGCTTGGCTTCGATTCGCATCGAAACCGCGGGGGGTGGGGGAAATGAAAACGAGAACGCCAGTCAGTCAGTGGCTCGCCGTTGGTTCGTCCCAGTTCTATGGGAATCCCAAGTGGCAGGTCTCGTCGAGCAGCTGCGGCCCGGCATAGAATGGACGGAATCACGGTTTGATTGGCGACCGCTTTCGCCTCTAGCTGGTAAACGCATCGGGCGTTTTGCGATGCTCGCGACGCTCATTTTGACTTTGGTATCGGCATTTGTTTGGCGTCCCTGGGGTGCTGCAGTGGGAATTGTATTACTGCCCATATTTTTGTGGGCGGGCTGGCGAACTGCCAACGCAATGCGATACGCGCGCACCAATTCGCTCGTCCTTTTTCGCAGCGGCTTGTTGACTCGCAAAGTTAGCTGCGCGTTCACCGACAAGATTCAAGCGTTGCGGCTTAGTCAATCACCATTTGATCGTCGCTGGCAGATGGCCACGCTGGCACTTGATACGGCCGCTGCAGGACCCGCTGAACATCGAATCCAAGTTCGATACATGGACGCGGCGGAAGCTCAACGTGAGTTCGCTGACCTGAAGCGAGTTTCTTCTTGCTTAGGATAGTCAGCGAGTTCGGCACGTTCTCGAGTTTAGTCTACCGCAACCTTAACTACGACTACTTCAAGCTCTGTTAGTCCACCCGATGGCGACACCGAAAGCATCTAGGATCAACTCATTGCTCGCACTGACATCCACTTTGCAGTTCGCCCTTAGTTGCAGAGCACCCTCACTTGCGACGGTCAGTGATTTGGGCACTTCATCCGCTGAATGCAATCGCACTAAGACGGTTCCAACGAGATCACCATAACGATAGGTGAGTCTCGCGAGCCGGGCTGCTTCATCCCATTCAGCTTCCATGTTCTTCGCGGCAAGCAGTCCTGACGCTTGCCATTCTTTCCGAACACGAATCAAATCCTTATACCACTGGAGGGTAGTAGCATTGCCATCAGCCTGTTCGCCGATTTGGGATTGCACGAATACAACTTCATCCAGCGGCGAAGCTGAATGGGTCCAGTCATGCTGTGGGTACTCTCGCCTGCGCCCCTCTTCGACAGCCTTCCGCAGTGGCTCGTCACCGAAGTCAGCGAAAAATAAGAATGGGCTCTCCGAAGCAAATTCTTCTCCCATAAACAGCATCGGAATGGAAGGATACATAATCAGGAGTGCAGCGGCAGCTCGCTGTGCATCATGTCCGGTTAGCTGATGCAAGCGCAGACCGCTGGGATGGTTGCCAACAAAATCATGGTTTTGAATCGCAAAGATTAGCGACTCTAAACGCACTTCAGCTGTTTTCTCCGCGAATGGAATTCGAAGCCGCGCGTTGCGAAGCATGCCTTGGTAGACAAAACCACGGCGAAGAACGATATCGAGATCCGAGTGGGGATGGTACTCTCGAGACGACATGTGCTCGCCAGGCCGGAGCACTGCGAAGACGGAATGCAGAAAGTCATCGCACCAAACGGCGTCAAATCCATGCCCTCGTTCGCTCAATTGCGTCAGTAGCTCAGGGTCATAAACATTGCTCTCAGCTATCAAGCAAATCTCTCGATTCAACTTTCGCTTGAGCTCATCGATAGCCTCGCCGATTTCTGTGACAACATGTTTTTCTGAGTCGTCCTCAATGCAATGAATTGCGTCCAAACGCAAGCCATCAAAACGGTACTGTTCGATCCAGTAAATTGCATTCTGAACAATGTAATCGCGCATCGTACGCGAGCCGAGATGATCGAGGTTCGGTGAGTCTCCCCATACAGTTTTGTGATTTGGCGAGATATACCCGCCAAAATCGTGCAGATAGTTTCCTTCAGGGCCGAAGTGGTTGTAGACGACATCGAGGATCACCGCCAACCCGAGTTGGTGGGCTGCATCTACGAAACGCACAAGCTCTTCAGGGGTCCCATAGCTGCTTCTCGGCGCATAGAGATTAACTCCATCGTAGCCCCAGTTGCGAGAACCGGCGGTCTCTGCCAACGGCATCAGTTCGACTGCCGTAATTCCAAGCTCTACTAGTTCACCGAGACGCTCAATGGCAGATAGGTATGTACCTCCTTTCGCGAAAGTTCCCAGATGCATCTCGTAGAGCACCATCGACTGCTGGGGTATACCTCGCCAAGTCGACGTATGCCATGTGAAAGCGGCGGCATCAACTAACTGCGACGGACCGTGTACTCCTTCGGGCTGAAAACGACTGGCCGGGTCAGGGCGACATCTTCCATCCGAAAACTGTATGAAGTACCGATCGCCATCGCTTGCAGACGTCCGAATCATGAACAGTCCCTGCGCATCACACTCCATCGCTACTAACTCGCGGTCGAGCTTACCTGCGAAGCGAATGGAGAGAGTCTTTTGCCCCGGTGCCCAAACTCGAAAAGTAACCGTGCCATCGTCGTGAAAGATTGGACCCACTTGTGAGTCGCTTTTTATGAGCACAGGAAAACGGGATTCGGGCTGTAGCGTCATCTCAAACGGTTCTTGAATTAGGTGTCAGGCAAATGCCTTAGGTTAGCCCAGCGGAGTGCCCCAGCATATTGGCCCAGCCTATATGCGCACTCATTCTTTGCGTCGGAGATGAAATTGCTGATTAAAGCTGACGACCAAATTTAATTTGCTCAGCCTCTCACTCTGCAAGCGTTAAGCACAACACCAGTAAGGCACCGCTCTGTTCGATGGAACAGGAGCAGCGCTTTACTGGTGCGAAAGTGCAGGTTGTACAACCGCGTCCAAGCTCAGTCAAACGGCTTCCTCACTACAGGCGATAGTTCAAAGTCGCCGAGCCAAATGTTACTAATAGCCGTCGCGGTGATCACTACCAGTAAATACCCAGGTTCGGGCCTAACTGGATGCCAGGGCGTGGGCGATTGCCATACCAGCTGTCATTGCCACCGTAGTAGTATGGGCGACCACCGTTTCGATAGTAGTAACTGTTATTTCCATACGGTGTTCGATATCCATTTCCATAGTAATTTGAATAGCCATTGCCGTAGCGGTTAAAGTTGTTGCCGTAGTTGTTATAAGAGTTGTATCCTCCATAGTAACTGCGGCGTTGAATGTTAGGCGAAGGAATGCGCAACTGGATTTGCGAGACCAAGCCAACCACGGTTGGGATGGCAAGCATTGAAACGTCTTCCTTCTTATCTTTCGCAGCCTTCTCTCGGCTCGCTGGTTTGTCACCCTTTAGTTCTCGCACCTCTTTTCGAAGCTCTCGAACTTGGTGTCGTAGGTCGTCCACCGCGCGATCAAGAAGCTCGGTCGAACTCATATCCGCTTGGCCGCCCCGGTGAGCAGACTGCTCGAAATTCGATTGCAACTGTCGAAGGAAGCCTATCGGCGCGTCTGCGAAACTGCCGAGGGTTACGGCGACTTCACGTTCTTTGCCATCGCGGCTGATGGTGAGCTTCAGTTCATCGCCAGGGCCCATCGCCTCAATCTTCTCAACGAATGTTTCCGAATCAGTGACCTCTGCTTCTCTGATTTTCAGAAGCGTATCACCCTCTTCTAACTCGCTATCCGCCGCAGGGCTACCAGGTACGATGTGTTCGATCCGAAGTCCATTTTTTTCTTCACTTGCCAGCATAACACCCAGCCAGGCATCATGACTCTTCGGTAACTCGTCGGCCTGAGAGGCAAGTTGAACTTTGCACTCGCGTTCTTCCCCTTTTCGCCATACTTTTAAAGTGACCTCCGCGTCGGGACTTTGTTTAGCAATGAACTTTTTAAGCGCGGCGGGGGAAGTGACTTCATTGCCGTCAACTGACAGGATGTAGTCCCCCGGTTCGATGCCCGCTTCTGCGGCCGGGCTGTACGGAATCGTTCCTATGACACAGACGGCTTTTCCAGGGCAAGATCCGGTTAACACGCCCAATTGCGGCGCTTCGTCATCTGCACGCTCGTCAGGCGCCTTGGCAGTTTGCCTTTCAGGAGGAGTTGAATCAGCTCGCCCTTCCGAAGTTCTTTGAGAAGATTCTTGCTGCTGAGATTGCTGATTGGCTCGGCCTGTCTCCTGTGCGAAAGAAGTTAAACCGAAACTGGTAGATACAACAAAAGTCGAGGATGCAAGCGCTAACGCTAACCTGCGGCGTAAGTGGAAACGGACGGACATCAGTAATAGCTCCTAACCTAGATTCGAGAAAAGTTCTACCATCGCGGACCGACATAGTTGCGTACTCCAGCGATGGCATCGTTCATCAGTCGGAAGTGTGCAAAGTACGCGCCGTTAAGTCATCTAGGAGCCTTAGTCATTCGAGCGAGCGGGTTAGCGCGTCCCCTTTGGAGCCAGCTTGAAACAGCCCCATGAAGACACTTATCGAGACCCGTGTGTTACGGCTCTGAATGCTGCCATCGACGATCATTTATGCGCGTACGCCGCGCTCATTTTAGGCCAATCGCAAAAGTGAAAGGTATAGAAAGTGCTTAATCGGGGCTTAGGATCAATGAGCAACGGGCACCACGATCACTCGCCGTATCGAGGATATTTGATGAATCGCGAAATACACAACTCGTATTGGGTTAGGCAGAATCCGCTCACTGCAAAGTATCCAACGCTGACGGGTACACATGAAACAGATGTGCTTGTAATTGGTGCGGGTATCACCGGCCTGACTGTAGCACTCGAACTCGCGAAGCGTGGGCGAAGAGTCACAGTGTGTGATGCGTCACGCGTCGGAGCAGGGACGACGACTGGGAGTTCTGGTCACCTTGACGCTCATCCTGAAATGGGCCCTAAAAAGTTAATCGACAGGCTGGGCGTTGAGCTGGCACGGCAATACGTGACATGTCGAACGAAAGCGATTCAGCGCATTAAAGAGATTGCCGGCGGCCATTGCGATTGGGTTGCGGTGCCAGCTTATCAATACAGTGACGAGGTGAAACATGAAGCCTCGCTGCGCGAAAATATGGACGCAGCGAATCGGATCGGTTTATCAGCAACCTGGGCTGATATCGTTCCGATTCCAAAGGCCAAATTTGGGTACAAAATCGACGGTATGGCTCGAATCGATACTTCTCGGTACTTGCAACAACTTGTCATGGCCGCCACTCAGCAGGGTGTGCAGATTTTCGAGAACTCACTTGTAAAGGTTACAGGTGAAGAGAATCAAAGAACTCTGCAAGCCGGCGAAGGTGAGGTTCATTTTGAACACGTGGTGAGTGCCGCACATAGTAACTTTACTCCTGTTCTTCACCTTTATGCGGCTACTCCAGCTTACCAATCGTATGTGCTCACCGCCCGTGTTTCGGACCCGTTACCCGATGCACTTTACTGGGATTCGTCAGATCCTTACTTCTATGTTCGAAGAACGCAGTCGGACGATGCACGTCTGATCATGGCGGGCGGATGCGATCATCGTACAGGTGCCGGTGATGAAGCAAAGTCCTCAAAGCGGCTTGAGCAGTGGGTGCGTGAGCGATTCAAAGTTTCTGAAATTACTTCTCAATGGAGTGCGGAGTTGTTTGAACCGACTGACGGTCTACCCATGGTCGGGAAAGCATTCGGGGACAATATGTGGGTTGTCACTGGCCTCAGCGGAGTTGGTCTGACGCAAGGGACTGCTGCAGCATCATGGTTGGCTGACCTGATGGCTGGAATCACAGTGCCTCTTAGCGATTCTATAACTCCCTCGCGCTTGGGCTTAAGCCAACCGTTGCAGTGGCTACGCGAGCAGGCGGTTTCTGCGATGGATGTTGCGGAGAGATTATTGCCAGCCGCTGACGTCGATCCAAGCAAACTCGTACCCGGGCAGGGGATGGTAGGGAAACTCGATGGCGAACATGTCGCCATCTGCCGCGATCGGAGCGGCTGCCTTCATAAAAACAGTCCCATCTGTTCACATATGGGCGGAGTGGTGCATTGGAACGAAGTTGAACAGACGTGGGATTGCCCAGTCCACGGCGGACGCTTCGACGCAAACGGCGAACGGATTTACGGACCGCCTCAAGACGCACTCGCCTGCGTTGAAGTCGCGGAGCAGCACAAGTCAACTTAATAGAGTATCACCCATCAGGAACTACCTTTCGCAAAGCGAAGCTATTGATGCTAATGCGCAACAAAGAGACTGAAGACTTGATTCAGATCACCGACTTGGAGGCTTTGACGAGCCCGTTCGACGAAGCTGTCGCTGGTCGAAATCAAGCGGGGCAGGAAGAACAAGATACTAAGAAGTTCTCTAAAGCAATTCTGACGTTTCCATCCGGTGAGTCATTGCCACGATGCTGGACCGATTCGGAGTATCGACACTAAAGAGTGCCTCACGGCTGGGCTCAATGAAGACGACGAAACCGAGTTCTCCTGTTGAAATGTGATGAAACTTTTCGAATAACGTCTCCCCAAGACGCTCTCCAGTTATGCTCCCGTCGTGGCTCTTTAAGCAGGGCTTGGTTGGATGATCATCAACCATCGATGCGAAACGCTTGTCCCCAAAGCTTACTTAGAGGCTAGCTGACCACGGTCGAATCATTCTGGCTCAATTTCATTGCCAGCGATTGGGCATGAATGAGATGTTTGAAACACGATTCTCTTTGATTGCTCATCAGTCTAACAGAAGTTTTAGCGACCTAGGCGTGCGCGGGAGCTTAACGGCACGTGTGAAGTTTTCATTGACCGCGGAATCAAATTCAAGCCAAAATATTGTGTCAATGCATTAAGTATTGCAGACACCAAAATTCAATTGCGGTTTCGGCGCGATTAATGCAAATGGGTATTGGGATCATTGCGATACATCGTCGCGATTACCGTACATCACGGTCGGTCAAAGTTCTCCAAGGAGCCCCATATGTCGAAATTACGTTTCATGATCGCTGGCCTAGTGCTAATAGTGATCTCAATTGCGACCCCCGTTCATGCACAGCAGACCACGGGTCAACAATCGACCACAGGTCAAATTCAAGCTGGCACTCAGACACCCGGCACTCAGACACCCGGCCAGCCTGGAGGCCAGACACCTCCCGTGCAAACGCAACGCGATCAACGTTCGGTCAACCAAAACGGACAGAATGGCCAGAACGCTGCTCAACAGGGTGTTAGTGTTGTAGAAGCTCTTGCGAAGAAGATTAAGAAATCGAACGAAGCTGAAATTGAATTGGCACAGTTGGCGCAGGAAAAAGTTGAAGACCAAGGCTTTCGTCAATTCACGCAGAAGCTGGTCCAAGACCATCAGCAAATGAATGAGCAGCTGGATCGATTGGTAAGCGCATCGGGCGGCGGTGCTGGCCAGCGTGGGAATACTGGAACCACTTCCGGTAATTTGAAGGAGCCAGGTTCGACGCAATCGCCTGCCGGCCAGAATGGAGCCGGCCCGAGTGGAGTTGGCCAGAGAGGCAATGCGAACAGCGACGAGGCAGCTAGTACACCAGCAGGCCAAGACGGTCAAAATCAAGCAGCAGCACCTGGCCGCCAGGGTCGCGGACAGATGGGAGCCATGGGTGGTCGCGTTCCACAAATGCTGTGCACGATCATGGACGAAGCTTGTGACAACAATTTGGAGATGACCAAGAAGATGCTCCAAGAGCACGATGGGCAGAACTTCAAGATGGCGTTCTTAGGGCAGCAGATCGTTGCCCACACTGCTTGCTTAGCTGAAATGAAAGCCATCGAAAGCTCCGGCCCAGAGCCACTCAAGTCGTTGGCCAAACAGGCCGCTCCAAAGATTCAAGAACATCTTGACATGGCAAAGCAGATGGCCAAGAAGTTCGAAGATGATCGCGGTACTGAAGCTCGGAGCAGTGACAAAGATAGCGGCAAAGATTCGAAGTGAGATCGCTTAACGCATTCTGACGGAATCTAATTGCGGCAGCCCTAATCCGCCGCAGTTGTAAAATGCAAACCATCGCGAATCTACTTCGCGGTGGTTTTTCGCACTTATAAGCGGTAGATAATGCTTCGGTCAATGCCGCGACAGCTTGGAAGGTAGTCGACCACCGGCGCGAGTTATCTAGGCGGGTTGCGTAAAGTCACAGTCGCTCGCAGTTTCGTTCTCGTAACTCTGTTGCACGATGAATCGAAAACATTGGCCGGTTGCTAACTTGCGCTTTGCATTGCATTGCGAGCTTGCAAGGAGAAAAACGATTTGGCTACGAACCATTGGTACAGTTTGTGCTTTGCTGGTTGAGCAGTTACTTCAAACTTTCAGCGGAGACAATCATG
This sequence comes from Planctomycetia bacterium, assembly GCA_031426595.1. Taxonomy (GTDB): domain Bacteria; phylum Planctomycetota; class Planctomycetia; order Pirellulales; family Pirellulaceae; genus Aureliella. The sequence goes on from JANPLP010000681.1 coordinate 13,255, forward strand.
AACTGGGATCAAATTGCAGGAATGTGGAAGCAGGCTTCAGGTCAGATCAAAGAACAGTGGGGTAAACTGACAAACGATGACTTGGATGTAATCGATGGTAAACGCGACCAGTTAGTTGGCAAAGTTCAAGAGCGCTACGGCATTGCGAAAGAAGAAGCAGAAAAGCAAGTCGCGGAATACGAGAAGGCAAGCCGCATGTAAACGTTCTTTCAATCGGTTGAGGGACGGGTGATCAGTACTTGCATAGCCTGAGTGGGCGTCACCAACAACAGTCGAGTTGTGGACGTGGATATTAATCGCGATGCGGCGAAATCAGATCCTAGTCCACTACGAGACACTGGGGATGCTTCGCCTGCGCGCTGGAGAGGTGCTAACATGACCCTGCGATTCGCAACTGCCTGCACGCTTTGTGCTCGGACGCATGGCAACAGGCTAAACTACGAGAACGATGGAGCTTTGACTCTCTTATTATTGGGAGCTGCTAAAACTTCCAACGAAATTCAATGCGGTTGCCGTAGATATCTTCGGAGTTGTCAAGCCACCCGTACATACTGTCGGCGCGGAAGATCCATCGGTGACTAAGGGGCTTCTGATACCGGACTCCAGCCGCGTATTGGTTGCCCGGCGCACTGCGAAAATTGTTGCTGCCAGTAGCGCCTAATGCGGCGAGTTCCAAAACCAACTGATGCGAAAAGTTGTTTCCAAGAATGTTTAAGCCGAATGCGGCACCGTAAGTATTATTGCCGGTCGCGTCGAGCGTTGGATATCCTGTAAGCGCATCGGTTTCAAAATTGATTCCTGTATTGCGCAAAATTCCTCCTGCGGGAGCGGCTCGAGCGACGCTTTGCGGCTTGCCAGATCCATAGAAGAAATTTGCATAGGGCACAAAGAAGTTAGCGTTGGATGTGATCAACGAATTCTCGAGCAAAATTAAATAGCCGTCTGCGGTCCGCTGTTCTTTAGGAAGCGCTTGATCAAAGTTCGTGATTAGTCGAACGGAGTTTGACACACGATAAAAGTAGCGCCGCGTGAAACTGATCGATGCATTGTGGTAGCTGCGATGGGCACCAGAATCGTCGTGAATGAAAGCATAGTCGGCTTCGATGTAACCATCATAGGCTTCGATGAACCACGCCGTGCCGAAGGTTTCGGCTGCATTATTATCCCCCGGAAATGCATCGGAAGTGACTTGATCTGTCAGCGCGAAGAATGTCATTTCGTAATTGGGCCAATCCATGAATGCACTGTGCTGGGCTGGAATTGCAAATGCGGCCCCTAGCGCAGCATCTTCCATCCAGATTCCATTTTGGTAAACCAGCGGCATCAAACCAAACGTGAACGGCAGATCAAACGGTGAATAGGTTCCTTCTCGCCCACCAATGATTGCCCCCGCATCGCCTTCGAAAAACAAAGTGTCAAGTCGGATATCCGTCCGGTTCACGTACTCGATGTTCTGACTATCACTAAAATCAATTCGTGTGATGTCGTTGGTGCGGTCGAGCGGTCCCATGAACGCATGAATCCGCTCTGTAGCAGTGAATTGCCAATCCATGTCTAAGTTCAGACGGTGCCCCCAACTTCGAGCCGATCCGTCTTGATTTTCGTTCACTCCAACGCCGGTACGGTAGTCGCCATAGACCCAAAAATGCGGTTGAAGCAGATTGGTCTCGCCGAAGAAGGTTGAACTCGCGGGCGGGTAAATACCTGCTGTGTAAAGGGGCCTGCCCAGTTCAACCCATGGACGTTGGGTTTGTACAGGACTCTTACCGCGATAGATGAGTGACTCAGTGAGCGGGTCAGCGGCCGCGCCGGAGATTGGCGGGTAGGAAAAGTCGCTGCCAGTGTAAGGAGTGGCTTGACCATAGCAATCGAATTGCACTGGTTCCTGAGGAGGCAAGAAGAATGAAGGTAAAGTGGACTTGTTTGCGCTCCCACTTGAGCTGGCAACTTTCGTAGAAGCGCTTGAATTATCAGGAGTCGTTTGCTCGTAACTACTCACAGCACCGGAGATTGTCGAAGGCTGTGGCCCACTATTCAAAACGGAAGTTTCAGACAGCGGTGAAGATTGGAGCAATGGTCCTATCAAGTAGGGCGAGTTATCATCACTGGGCAGAATCGCGGCATTTCCATTTGATGCACCGCTTGACGACCTGCCTGTTTTTACGTCGCTGGTCATATGCAATTTCGACCCGATCGGCGTTCCAGTTGGTCCTTGCAGCGATGGAGAATGAAACTGCGGATGCTGCGCGCGCAGTTGGTCGCCGCCATCGAAAAGCGGCTCGGGTAGCCACTTTTTCGATGGCTGTTTGATAAACAAGTGGGGGCCTGGATTGGAATCGATCGGCTTTTGCGCGACAGATGGTGTGGATTCGACGAGGTGCAATGGTTCATATTGCGAATGGCAGCAACGAGAAAACAGTACAGTCAACAGCGCAGCCAGCATACTGCTGCATCGCTTTACGAGTTGTTGACTGCGTTTTTTACGCATTGCTTTCTGAACCGTCTGCTTCACGTGGATTTTCTTAGGACGAACGTTTGGCTTTGATTAACGGAGGTCGAATGTAACTGAATGCTGAGCGACGTCGATCGTTTGCTCGAGCATACGTCGCTGCATCTCCGGTGTCGCCTCGCAAAACCGCATGAAGTAAAGCGGCTCAACTCTACTGCGCATGCGAACGCTCAACCGGTATGTTCCAGTTTGCAGTAGCAGCTCAGCGGGGACCCGGAACTTGGCGTTTCTGGATCCCAGTGGCGGAATCGAGTGCGCTTCCATTCGAATAAGTGGTGGATGATTTAATACCGTAATCGGTTGACCAGCGGGACGGAGGAACGGCAGTTGATCGATGTCGACGTTGAAAGGCAAGCACAATTCGCGGTCGGTTCCTTTAACTCCAGTGATCAAAAATTTGGTTTGCAAGTTGAATAGCTGAAGATCGGGACGCATTCGTCTGCTAGTTACATACTCGGAATTCAGGTCACACAAGTCTCCGTTGGGATCCAGGTGACCAGATTCCCAAACGTGTCGGCCATCGGGGGCGGTAAGGACGGTGTTGAGCCAGAATTGTGGTTGAGCGCCTAGTGAACCGGTCGGCATGTTGTGCCCATCGCTCTTATTCTGCACAACGTAATGAAAGGCTAGGTCTGTACCCGCACGAGGCGGTTCGTCGAAGAACGGACCATCGACATGTGCAGCGGCGGACATGACTGCCGCCGAAGATGCTCGTTTTATATCTAGCAACTTCTGGTTCTCATCAAGGACTTTGCGCGCGTCTTTACGTTCATCGACAGTCTTCCAAGCTTCGGGAAAGTTGACCACGATTTGTTTTGATGAAATCGCTTTCTCGAATTCAGGGGTTCCCCATCCCGCGCGCCAATCAAATAGCATCCACTGATCAAGATTCCATCGAAGTGCTTTCTCATTGTGCGGGAACAAGCCTGGGTGGGCGATCGATTGACCAGGTCCATAGAACAGGTGGCTCGAATGTTTACGGTTATTGTCGACGGTTTTGCCTTCCATCTCTGCTGCGGCGCCGTAGGAGTAACCGAGTGCCTTGCCGGGCGCGATCCCCATATGGCAATCTTGGCAGCTCACCCCTTTTTTGCACGCCGGGCTTGCGCGGTACTGCGCCCAGACAACTTCGAGTGCAATGCCCGGATACACTGCAACTTGATGGCAGGTTGTGCAAAAGGAACTATCCGAAATCTGATCAAACTGAATAGCTGTTTGGTGAATCAGCTGACCTGGTTTTTTATCTTTTGGGTCGAGTTTAATTTTGAAGTTGTCTTTATCAGCGATCGCGCGCGCAACCCCGCTGCCATCAAAGCCCCCGTAGACAGGCTGAGTTGCGTCGCCAGGTTCGATGCGACGCTCACCGTTTGAGCGACCGTAGGCTTCTTTGACTCGATGGCAAGCGACGCAAGTAATCCCTTCACGGATAATCGGAGGCGCATCGACATAGGATTCATAACGCGGGAATCCTAGCTGCGTGGCGACCGGCGCATGGCAACGGACGCAAAACGTTCCGATGGTTCCGCTAGATAAAGCACTTATTTTTTGCTCGAACTTCTGAAACATAGGTGAGAT
>JANPLP010000682.1:0-1840 GCA_031426595.1 Planctomycetia bacterium
GCTCACCAGGCACTAACGAAAATGCCTGCAACTTGATCGTCTGTTTTGATCACTGGTCCGACCCCGCCCGAAGAGCTAGGCGGTGGACGATAAATTTGCCACTGAATGACAAATCTTACACCCCAGACATAGGCTACGGAGGCGGTTCACCTTTGGCAATGCAAGCCTGTGGAAATTATATGTTTGTTGCCTACGGCTATGGCCTCATTCGCGTTCATCTTTTGGAAAATGGCGCGCTAGTGGGAACTATCAGACCGAACATAAACGGGTTCATGGGCAGCGGCGGTTGCGTTGACTCAGACAATGCCCTGAATGTGACACTTCGTAAAAATGGAGAGTACGTTCTCTTTTTGGAAAATGCTGGATTGAATCATGTGATGATGTTTCGTTGGACCCCAGGCTAATTGCCGAGGCGCAAACCGGCTTACCAAGCGTGTATTGTGCATCTCGTCCAGTCTTTAACTCGCACCGGTCACCCAGAACGGAGCCGAGTTTGACACGAACTACGGCTCCGGCGTGCCCAAGTTGTGCGAATTCAAGGACTGTGAAAATCCTTCGGTTTGTTTCCTCGGTTAAGGACACCTGCTGTTTTTAGGAAATAATTCTTGATTCTAGGTTTGGCGTTCTTTACCCAGTCGCCAACTGAGCTGTCCTTGCCTAAAGGATGCGAAATCGTTCAATCGCAGAAAATCTGGATCCAAGAATAGAGCCGCTGAGATATGACCAATCGGCTTGACCAACGCTTGATGCAGATTGACAGTTACATTCCCTTGGCTTCGGTTAAAGTAAAAACTGCTCCTTCGTTCCCAGCTTCGCGTACAAACTCGCGAACGCGGCCCCGAGGCTGGAGAGATTTCCTAAATCGGTCTCGGTCCCCATCCGCTTCACGATGGCAGCAGCCCCCGGCTGGATCTGTGCTGGTACTAGGAAATCACCAGTACCAGACCCCCGATTTGAGTTCGATACGTATTCATGACCCAAAATCAGTCTGTGTGGAAAACTAAGAACTCTGATAGCCGAAGTAGTTCTTCTTTTTAATGACGGCCGCGACCGATGAAGGGACCATCTCTTCCCAACTCGGGTCGGACTGTTTGATCAATCGAAGCACCTCGCGGGAAAATACTTTCAAGCAATTAGAATCGTAGTTGTCCAGTGCATTGATTCCGCCTCGATCGGAGAGGTAACCGTATAGTTTCTGCAGTTCAGGGGCGACTACCAAGTTTTCAGAAGTCGTCAGTTCGCCGGTCTCTTCGTTTTGGAGAGGATAACAATAGATCTTCAAATCGTTCTTAAAAAGTCTTCCGAAAGATTCTAGAACTCCACCATCGAGTTGCGTGTAATATTTTTCATCGAACAGTTCCTTCAAGCTCCCGGCGCCCATCGTAATGGCGATATTCTCTTTCGTATACCGAGACAGATAGGCGGCTAGCCGATAGTATTCGAAGTAGTCGGAAATCAATACCGGATTGCCACAAGCGGCCATGACATCCGCTCGAGCCAAGAAGTCTCGGAGATCGATTTCACCTCCGGCCTTAAGGTTCCGCATCGTGATCTCCATCACCTGGGCAACCTCCTTTCCACGGACGTTGGGTAGAGTCGAAAATTTTTCGTTGGCGCATCGCAACATATCGACATTGACGTTGCACACCGGACGAAAACTTCCCCTCTCGACCAATATCGGCTTACGATAGAAAAATTCCGAGGGTTGTAGGACTTCGCCATTGGCAGCGAACATTGCCGCACCACTCAATCCTAGCTCCACCAGCTTCAAACTCATTAGGCGGCTATCAACATGGCGGAACGCAATGCCGTTGAACTCGATCATGTCGATCTCGATGCG
>JANPLP010000683.1:0-3149 GCA_031426595.1 Planctomycetia bacterium
ACGCGGTGGAACAATCGGATGCACCAAAGTTCGCGATGCAATCCTTACTTACCGTCAAACTCACCACGCGAACTTGGTGATCCGTACCGTTCGCCGCTTATTGAACGAATCCATTGGATTGGAGTAATACAGAAGTGACTGAGCCCAGACGTCAGAATTATTTGCTTGCGGCTATCATTTGCACGTTGCTGATTTGTGCGACCCATTTGGCAGCCGTTTACGTCTACACGAGTCGTACGCGATTCTCCATCGAGCAATCTGGTGAAAGGGCGTACAAAGTTGATCGGATCTCCGGGAAGATGTGGATGGTAATTAATCAGACTTACTTTCTCATCGAGGGCGAGCAACGCAAATGAGCACCTGGTCGGGCGCCGCAGATGACTAACGGCTTACAGCTTTCGTCGTGTGTCTGGGTTGCGCACAATGCTCGATTGCAAATCTTGCGTGACGTTTTGTGAGGCACAGTGATCCGTCAACTTTACGTTATGATCTGAGCTGACCTGTTTGTGGCGAACAATGCGATGCACCGGAGCCGCGATTCGGTGCCGACTTAATCTGACGATCTCTTGCGCGGCCCGGTGATCACCATCGTTCCACCACCAATAGAGAGACTGCTGCGAACACGACATCAACCTTGCTGATGAGTTCTGTGAGACAACAGGAGCGACGGTTGATGTGATGTTGAATTGCGGGTTCGAATGCGAGAACGACGATTCGCTGGAGGCAGTTTTGGCGATTGAAAAGCGTTGAAGAGATCGCTTGCTCGTCAAACGCTTCGTTAAATTGATTTGTGTTTCGGCGTTAGGACGCGATTGATCGCTGCAAGCTGATTAGCTTCGAAGAATTTGAATGCTGAGATTCGATTGAGACTTGGATTGCGTTTGGCAAAGATTGAAGAGACGCTTGCGCGATCTGGCTTCGGCTAGAAATTGGTGAGCGTACGCAATACAATTTTTCACCGAGAACATGCTGAACGAGATCGCGTCTTTACCGGCTGGGATACTTTCCTAGCATTTCTGAATGAATTGCTCGAATTGCCCCCTGGTGGGCAGAGTCAGATGTTCGAACGAATGGCTAAACTGTTAAACTACTACACGACGTAACGCCGAGAACAATGTGCTCCACCGAAGTTCGCAATCGACGGCTTTCCATTATTTGCGTAACTTTGCTCGACTCGGTGACCTTGGTCGTTCCTCGCTCAACGCAAATGACAAACGGAATCGCAATCGCTTCGGTTGCTGTGGAATTAACGCGAACGCCTTCGGTGAGAGATGGCTTCGGTGGTTTCTCCGGTTGGAGCGGTTCATGGGACAAACCTAGCCATTCGAACTTGCCTGGCGTTGGAATTTGGTTGAAGAGATTTCTTGCTAATTAGTGCAGCGTTACAGTTTAATTTTGGGGTGGCACGCTCTAAGGCTTTGCGAAGGGCGTGGCGGATGTCAGTCGAATCACGCCCTTCGCAGAGCCTCAGAGCGTGCGACCCGTACACGAAGAATCCCAAAATTAAGCTGTAACGCTGCACTGGTTCAACGCTTCGAGAATTCTGAGCACACGGTGTTGTCGCTGAAGCGACTTGCGTTTGGCAATGGGACTGATGCCGGGTTTGAAGCTGCAACTTCACCGCTTGCTACGGAGTGCATTGGCTTTCGAATGATAGACCACTTCGCCGTCGAGTCGCTCAGGATTGCCGTAGCAGAATGCGTTAGCGTTTGGAACTGCGTCAAATGCATTCACTCGCTGGCGCTTCGAGCTTGTATTGCACTCGTCAGTCACCAAGCAGTCGGTCGCATCATCGATAAGCTCTCCTATGTTGCCGCCAAGATATCGGCTTGAAACAAGCGGCGTGGTGCATTTTGCGGGTTTCACTAATTGAATCCCCTTGTGTTGGAGTACGTTTCAAAAACCCTAAGTGCATTTGAATAACAAGTAGCAATGCGATACTTTAAGACCTTTGCGAAACTCAAACGGTAATGCGAAGAACCAAGATGAATCCACGCCCTCGATGACCCGATTGTGCAATCGTCGCTCAACTCCTCGGTCTGGGTTTCCTGGGTCTGGGTTATCGAGAAACGTTAGCGGGCAAACACAAAATCTCACCACAACTCGAGAACTAGCTGGAGCGAATGCACGCATCGATGAATACGTCCACTGACTTCGCTCAACCTCAATGGTACGCTGGCGGCTGGTTTGGAGGCGCGTTAGGCAGTTCCGCTTGGATGGTGAGCATTGCCTGTTTCTTCATCGGATTCGGCCAAAGGGGGCTGGCCATAGTGCCGTTGATCTGTTTTGCCAAGACGATGACTGCGGCGGTGATGATTTGGCGGCGGCGAGCACGAGTCAGCCTCCTTTCTGGCATGATGTCGTTGATTGGCGTCCTTGCATTCACGATCCCAACAGTCTGGTTTACAACTTCACTCTTTGCGAATGATGTCGCGCTTGAAAGTATGAACTGGCCATCTTCGCCTATCTTAACAGACATCGTCCTGTTTGCTGCTCCTATTGTTGGCCTCTGGATGCTGTTTGTCGAATCGCGACGGCAGTCATAGAACGGACCGACACGACAACGTCAAGAAAGTCCGATAACGAATAGCAATCTATCTTTCAGTTACGCTACGCTACAGTTCGGATAGTTTGCTATTCGTTCTAACATTTTGTCGTGTCATGAATCTATATGAGGCCTCTGCTACGAGAATCGCTGCGACAACTTCAGTGAGAATTTTCAGCGTCGGATGGGTCGCCTCGGTTTTGTCCCTTGGTGGGATGCTGGGTGTCGCGTCGCTATTTGTGCTAACCATAATCTTGATTCTTCCATTCTGGCATCCGCCAATCCACAAAGGCGACAAACGATGGGAGACGATTTTCTACCTTGCGAGCACGGGGTTACCGATCTCAATGTTCGCTGGCGTTGCGATTGCTGGAATTTGGTTGTCCCTCAAACGCACGTCTATTTCAGTCAGACGGAATGCCTTCTGTTGGTTTATCTGTATTACTTTGATTCCCGCGTTTCGACCTGTTGTCGATCGGGTTCGTCGGCCCGGGAATACGCCACGCTATGAGTGGATTCCAGACACGCTCTGGTATTTCGCAATCGGCTGTTTTATGATTGCTTTGACGGTCTTAGTTACTCGGAAGTTCGCTAAATGAATGGG
>JANPLP010000684.1:0-7039 GCA_031426595.1 Planctomycetia bacterium
GTCAGCTACGAAACTACAATCCAGCCATGGAACGGATATTAAACGCGATCGCCCAAAACACAGGCAGATCCACCCTGGATAATAGCTTTGAAAATTCAGACCATCTCCAGCAATTCGTCGCCGATCAAGGGTTTCATCTCCAAACTTTCAGCCTGATCGACATCCGCACACCCAAACGAACTCGCCAGACCACGCAAGTCATTGCCGGTCGAATCAGATTGAGCTTTGCCCTGCATGGAAACTCCTAAGTAGCCGCGCGAATAGGACCGCGAAGTACCTCGCAGGTCGCTTTTCGCTCGATTATAGCGAGTCTTCAGCAGATGCGCTCCCGCCTATTGAAGCGATCTAGCGCGCCCGTAGAGCTGGCCCATCGAGCTGGGCGATCTAGCTGAGCTTTCTAGCAAGTGCAGGGTTACAGCTTAATTTTGAGATTCTTCGTGTACGAGTGGCACGCTCTGAGGATTAGGGTGGCACACCCTGAGGCTTTGCGAAGGGCGTGATTTGAGCGACATTAGCCACGCCCTTCGCAAAGCCCTCAGGGCGTGCCACCCAAAAATTTAATCTGGACAAAGCACTAGGCTAATCGAGCGGCGGCTACGCAGGTGGGAGTAGCTAGCAGAAAGAGTTCTTGCATTGGCACCCGACGCGGATCCGATGCGGCGAAGTTCGCAACGGACTAGTTCGTATTAAATGTCTTGGCAACGAATCGTTCGAAGTAAGTGCGATCATCATTGATCACGATAATATGATCGCCTGGGCGAAGCGCATAGTTCTGACCAACGTTGGTTGCTTTGCCTTCATCATTTGTGGTCAAATCCAAACGCACCGGAGCAGCGGCTTCACCGTTGGGACGCATTATAGAAATGTTGAGCGCTCCAAAGGTCTCGTGCAGTTTCGCTTGCTGCACCAAGTCCTCGATGAACATTCCCTTGTCGGTCAGAGGAATGGTTTCCAAATGACGCTCGTCGGAACGAATCTCCAAAATCACCCGCGGACCATCATTCGGATCGAGTGCCACATGAGCTGGCATGCCACCTGGCGGAACCGAATAGCCTTGCGCTTTCAGGATGCTGGTGTCGAGCAACGAGCGATCCTTGCGTGGCAGAAATGAGCTTAGCAGAATACATCCAGGCTGAGTTGCCAGCAGACTGATAAGCACACAGTAGCGGATTCGAGAGACAGTAGTCATAGCGAGGCTTTCTCGTGGAATGATCGCAATTCACCGCTGCAATCAAGGGGCAGACATCGAAGCGGCGTGCCACCCCGAAGATGACATTCAAGAGTATCGACCGCACACTTGAGAAAATTTAGCCTAGCCGGAAAAGTCGCTGTAATCGATTTCTTCTGGAGCTTTCACGCTGGTTAAATAGATCCGCGCCGAACACCTATGTCCCTCAAAATACGAACCAACTCGCACTTGCGGAAAGCGCCAAGTTGCAAGCATGATTTGTCCATTGAGGGACCACGATCCATTAAGAGGAAACTTGTCCAACGGGGGCTAAATCGTTTTGCAGTTAAAGAAACAAACGATTGCTATCAACTCCTCTTCATCCTGGACCTCGCCGCCTGCCCCGATCTGAGGAAGCGATCTGCTGGACGCCCCCATGACTGGCAACGGATTCATGCTACCCAGTGGTTTAGCTTACTGGGCAACCGTCGAAACACCTTTACCCAAATATCGCCGTTAGCGCCTGCGCTTTGACCAACTCCCGTGGTTGGTTGAGGTGGTTATAAACGATGGTCTCTGGGTCGATACCGAAACCGTGGTATATCGACGCGAGCAGCTCGATGGGGTGAACTGGGTCCTCGAGTGGCGCTGACGCAGTCTTGTCGCTCTTGCCGTGCACATAACCGCGCTTCACTCCCGCTCCAGCAACGACTGCTGTGTAACAGTACGGCCAGTGATCGCGGCCGTCTGTCGAATTATCGTTGCCCGAAGTGCTCACACCACGCTGAGGCGAACGACCGAACTCGCCGATGGCGACCACCAGGGTCTCGTCGAGCATACCGCGTTCGTCCAAGTCGGTGATGAGCCCGCTGAGGCCAGCGTCGAGCATCGGAGCCGAGCGGTTCTTCATCCGCTCGGTCAGCCCCACGTGATGGTCCCATGAGTGATTGTCCGAGTTCGCGACTTTAGGCCAAATCACTTCAACCACCCGCGTACCGGCTTCCACCAAACGGCGAGCCAACAGGCAGCTTTGTCCAAACGTGTTTCTACCGTAGCGATCCCGCAATTCGCTCGACTCGGACGACAAACTAAACGCTTCCCGAGCTTGACCGGACACGATCAGATTGAGCGCTTGGTCGTAATAACTGTCGAGCTGAAAGTTTTTGACCGCGTTGTTGATGTCGGGCATCTTTGCGTTCACAAGCTCTCGCAACTTTGCGCGCCGCTCCAGCCGTACTGCGAACACATCGGGCCGCATCTGCAAGTCATCGATCTTGATGCGTTCCATCTTGGCCATGTCCATGTCATCGCCATCAGGATACAGCGTGTACGGATCGTAGGATTTGCCCAAGAATCCAGCGGTGCCACCCTTGCCGATCACGTTGCTTTCTTGCAAAGGTCGAGGCAGCATCACAAACGGCAGCATCGGTTGATCAGTGGGTTTAAGCCGAATGATGTTCGAGCCGAAATTTGGAAAGTCTTTGGGCGTCGGCGGTTCCAGTTGACCGGAGGGACTCACTTTGTCGGTCGTGTAGCCGGTCATCAACTGATAGATCGCAGCGGTGTGATTGAACAAGCCGTTCGGCGTATAGCTCATCGAACGAATCATCGTAAAGCGATCGTTGATCTGCGCGAGCTTAGGAAGGTTTTCAGTGAATTGGATTCCCGGAATTTTTGTTGAGATGTTCGAGAATGGACTTTTGACATTCTCAGGAACGTTCTCCTTCGGATCCCAAAGATCCAAGTGACTTGGGCCACCTTGCAAGTAAACCATGATCACACTCTTGGCCTTCCCCCAGCCCGGCGCGGTGACCGGCTTGCCTTCGACAGCGTGAGCTTGCAGTTGCAGCAAATTGCCGAGTGATAGTCCAAGTAGGCCTGAACCGCCGACTCGCAACACATCACGGCGGCTGACTCCCAAGTGGCTATCACAAAGGTCTTTTCCTAAGGCACCTTGTAGACGTAACATCGGAGAGCTCCTAATGGTTAAACAAGAAGGCGGGACTGTTAATCAAGGCCCAGGTCAAATCCTGAGCCAATGTGAGGCGGCGATTGCCGATCTGCTGTTTGCTAGCTTCGAAATCGGTTCGCAGTTGAACTAGTTTTGGGTCTTCTGGAGTCGCAATTTCCAGCGCTGCCATCTGGGCTCGTAGGGTCGTCAATTGTTCATCGGCAGGCAACGGTTGCTTGGCCGCTGCCACGGCGGCTTGAGCATCTTGCCACTGCTTGTCGCTGGTCCGCAAGTAAGTCAACAGCGGCTTGAGAGTTTCCGCAGTTCGCGATTCTTCAGCCGCCGAGGCTGCAGCCGCGAATTCCTCCGGCAATCCCAAGTCGATCTCGCCTTGGTCGATCGCAAACGAAATGCGGAAGCGGCCTAAACGGTGATCGACCGCGTTGTGCATCTGATGCAATACAACCGTAATCAATGCTCCCGATTCGAAGTCGATAGGCTCTTTGGTGGTCAGCGTCGCCCAGTGTGTCATCGCTCCGCGCGGCGAAACCGCCCAGCCGCGTTGATCGCCATTCTTTCCATCGAAAACCTGCTCAATGGCAAAGCTCTCCTGCGCAAAGTCAGCTTTGCCGGACGCCAGCGCAATCTTTTTGACCGCTTTTGCATCAGCGATCGGAGCCGCGGTGACTTCGATTTCGGTGATCACAAAGTTTCCATTTTCAGGCAAACCGGGGCCTCCGCCCTTGATGGTTTCGTCTGTCAACGCTTCTAATCGCAACCCGCGAATATTGCGAAGTGGAGTGTGGAAAGTCAGGGTGTACGTCCCCTTCTCCCCTTTACCATTGGCACGAATAGATCGGTCGGCCAGCGGCGTCAGCGTCGCGCCATTGCTGGCTTTGGCGGATACAGCGGCGGCTGGAAACCAACTGACTTTGCTGGTTCGTTCGCCGAGCCACTTATTAGCCAGCCCAACCCCAGCCGCTTCGAATTGCTTGTAAGCTTCCTCAGCCGCCGCGATCTTTTGCAGACGTTCCGCTTCCAACTTTTCTCGCTCTGGTGCAATGGCCTGTTCTCGAGCCGCAATAGCTTTTTTAGTCTCTTCAAGTTTCGCAAGTCGTGTGGACTCGAGTTTGCCGTGTTCGTCTTTCCACCAAGTTGCCCGCTCGTTCAATGTCTTCTCGAGTGACGCATGGTCGGTCACAATCTGGTCCGCGTTATCAAGTATCTGCTTCACTTCGTCATCCTCAGCCGGGCGATTGAGGACGCGCAAATAGATTTCCCGCACCATGTCTGCTTCGCTCAGCTCAGTCAAAGCCAAAGTGGGCAACGCGCACTTGGGATCACTGATCGCTCTGCCAACCGTCGGGCCGCTGATCAACGCCATGACAGGTCCCAACTGCAAATCCCCCGATCGTTCGCACTCACAAGCGCTCTCTCGCACCGGTCGACCAAGATTGTTTAAGAATCCATCCGCAGACTGGATCGCTACGTCCGGCAGCGCCGCGGCGCGAGTTCCTGGTGCAACACCAGGAATATCCGAGAGTGCTCCGGTGACTTGATAAACCGCATCGTAAAGCACTTCAGCGGGCAGTCGACGGGCGGTCGCATGCGAATAATTCAATGTGTCGTCCGAGTTCCATTTGTTCGTGGCCACTGACAATTGATAAGTGCGCGAATTGCAGATCAGTCGCAGAACATGTTCGGTATCGAAACCAGAACGAACGAATTCACTGGTCAAATGCTCAAGCAACTCGGGGTTCGTCGGTGGATTGCCAGCTCGGATGTCATCGAGCGGAGACATCAGGCCGGTACCGGTCAGATAGCCCCACAAACGATTGACGTAGCTGCGAGCGAAATAGGCGTTATTCGGCGATGTGATCCATGCGGCCAGCTTTTCGCGACGCGACATGGCGGGATCAGCGTTGTGTTCGCAGTCGAAAGGAAACTTCGGTGCGACATGTTTGTTCGTGCGAACATGCAACATCTCGCCGTCGGCCTTGTCGTAAACCTCTTCGTACAGCGGCTGAGCTTGATCGACAGCAGAGCCACCAATTTTGGCGTCACCTGCGGCTGGATCTTTCTTCAATCCAGTTTGTGCGAAGTAAGCGGCAAGCTCATAGTATTGATCCTGCGTCCATCGTTCAAACGGATGGTCATGGCATTTGTTGCAGTTAAAACGAACTGCCAAAAACAGATGCGTGGTGTTCTCCATGATCAAATCTGGTTCGCGGAGAATCTTGTAGTACGACGCAGCAGGATTTTGCTTGTTCGAACCTTTAGCGGTCAGAATATCACGTGCGAATTGGTCGTAAGGTCGGTTCTCCGCGATGGCGGCGCGGATCCATTCGCGGAAAGACTTCGCACCTTCAGCACCGAGGAACTTCGAGTTGACTTGCAACAAATCAGCCCACTTGTTCGTCCAGTGATCAACGTAATCAGGATTGCCGATCAAGGCGTCGATCTTCTCACGCCGTTTTAGTTTCGATGGCCGCGGGTCAGCTAAAAAGTCTTTTAATTCAGTGATCGTCGGCGGCAAGCCGGTCAAGTCCAATCGAACGCGCCGCAAGAACTCCGCGTCATTAGCCGACGCCGAAGGTTGAATCTTCATGCGTTGCCATTTGTTTGCAACCAATTGGTCGATGGTGCTGAACGTTTCAGGTTCATTCCATGCGAATCCATTGCGATTGCCCATCACGGTCAATGTCGCGGCCGCGTAGGCTCCCTCGTAACGCGCAAGCACGGGTGCTTCGCCACGACGAATAGCTTGTGCGAGTCCGCCTGAAAAACTCTTGCAAACTTCAGCATCACCACTTTCGATGAAGGCTTCCTGAGTCACATCGCGACTGGAGCCGTCAGCGTAGTGCGCGACAACACGAAATTGCTGCCAAGCATTTTCGAGTTCGACGACCGGTTTGGCCGGCGTCAGTTCGATTCGAGCGACTTTTTTGGATTCAAGATTTAACTTCGCACCGTCGGCGATCCACTGACGGAGCGTCTCGTAATGCACACTGTCAGACGACATCACCACACCGCCTTCGTGTGGCACCGCACCGATCGGTTTTAGCAGCATCAAGCTCAATTCGGCTGCAGCCGTGTTCATACGACGCTGGCATAAATCGTCACTGAGCGCACGGATGTCTTCGAGCGGATCGTAACCGCGAAGTGAGAGTTTAAATCCGTTCTTTCCCTTCTGAGCTCCGTGGCACGTCCCCGAGTTGCAACCAAGTCGCGAGAGCAGGGGATTCACATCGCGCACAAAGTCGATGGGCTCTTGTTCAGCGAACTGTGTTTCGACGGCGACCGACTTTTGTTGACCCGCGAAACTTATTTCGATCGCGGAAGCACCTGCAGCGCGAGGTCGCAAAAGCCCGAGCGACGAGACAGCGTTCGCGTCAGACGTCTGGAATTTTGCTAGCCGTGTCACGTCGCAACGCTGACCGCTGGCATACACGGCCGTCACCACCAACTGGGCGTAGTCCCGCTTATTCGCCAACTTAACCTGAGACGGCGAAACGTCGATCTCGAGTAACTTATCGGTCGGCAGAAGTTCTTTCTCTTTAGCAGGGTCGGGCAGTGCCGACGGTGGCGGGACTAAACCGTGCGCAGACTTCCTCGACAACCAATCATTCTTAGTCGCGGTCGTTTCGGCCGCGATCTCGATCGGAGCAAACGTGTTCTCGATGGCCTTCGTTTCTGAATTGAGCAAGCGGAGTAGGCCGTCGCTGCCAGCGAGAGCGACAAAATTCGTGGTCGGATGAAACGCGATCGCATAGACACTGACACCAGGAAGATCGATGGTAACGGCGGGCTCGGAAGTCTTACTGGTGTAACTTGCGATCAGTTGATTCTCTTTCTGATCGCGATTCGCAACGCGCTTCGCCATTGCGGCCTTTACATCCTCGGGCATCTCACCATTGAAG
>JANPLP010000685.1:0-3062 GCA_031426595.1 Planctomycetia bacterium
GGTTGTGAATGGTGAATCCATTCGTGGAATCGTCCTCTACTGTCAGACCCATTTCCGCGATGCACTTCCGCCAAGGGACGCCAATCCATATGGCGGACTTTCCGTCGATGAAAACATTTGGGCGAACCACATCAGGGAACTTCGTAAAGAACGGTTCGAGATTGATTCGGAGTTGCCTGCGATTGAACAGGAATACGAACAAGAACTCGCGGCCATCGATTCAATCCTGGACTACTACACGACGAACGAGGGGAGCAGCCATGCTTAATATTTTCATCGATCGACCGATCGGAAATGGACCAGGCGAAGTATCGGCGTCTGAGATTAAAAGCCAACTTGCACGAGCCAATGGACAACCAATCGTTGTTCGCATCCACTCCGAAGGCGGTTCGGTATTCGATGGCCTCGCAATGTACGACGCGTTCAAAGCGTACATGGGGCCAAAACGTTGCGTGGTTGAGAGTGCAGCGTTCTCGATGGCATCGGTAGTTGCGATGGCATTTCCCGAGCGCGAGATCACCGAAAACGGGTACGTCATGCTGCACTGTCCCTACACGGAAGACGGCGAAGAATCGACCGTTTTGGAATCGTTGCGGCAACGGTTGGCTGGCATCTACTCTGCTGGGACCAAGCGACCTATCGAGACCATTAAGAGCATGATGACCGCCGAGACGTTTCTCGATGCAGGGCAAGCTATGCGAGCCGGTTTTGTAACGTCCATTGCTGCTCCATCGGCAAGAGCGGTTGCTGCTCTCAAGTCGATGGTACGGTGCAATCCCAACTTCCGAAACGCTATCGTGGCTAAGATGCGGGACGATAAGACCATGACGGCCGGGGAGCGTTGGAAAGCAGCGTACAGGGCCGAAATGGAATCCACGAACGGCGACACGAATAAGTCGATAAAGCAAGTCGAGAAGAATTTCCCAGGCTTGCGTGACCAGATGATAAAAGACGCAAACAAACGATGACGCTTATGGTTGGATGAGCTGAGCTGCCTTTTTATTCCTTAGTCAGGCACAAGGCTGATCGACCGTTGCGATACGGTTGAGGCTCTCCAATCATGCGGCACACGACTCCTGACAGGTCGCGTGCCGCTCCTTTTTTACCATGTGGATTATGAAGAGACGCGGCGAACTAAAACTCATCCAGCAAGCATTGAACAACGGTTGGGACGTAACACCCAAAGGCCGCGTCGATGCTATGGCCTTAGTCGATGAAGTGCTAAACGATCCGAACGCCAACCACCGAGAGCTATTGCGGGCTTGCACCATCGTCAGGCAGATGGAAGCAGCCGACATGCAGATCGACTTGGACGATGCGTTAGTCGAACGGGTCAAGCAGATAGGAATGTTTTTGAACACGAAAGCGAATGCAAAACTATGAGCGAATCAGTCGATATTCTTATCAAAGCGGAAGACCTAGCCACGCCGGTTGTCGCCAAGTCGGCAAAATCCGTCGACGCGTTGGATGCGAGCATTAAGCGACTAAAGACGTCGGGCGAACAAGCCAAGAAGTCTACCGAGTTTTTCGGATCGATCGCCAATGCATTGGGTGGTTCGGAGATCGGAGGCTATGCGAGTCAGCTTGCGGGATTGACCGAGAAGACTTCGCAGTTCGCTGAGGTCCAGAAACTTGGTGGTGCGGGGGCGTTTGCATTCAAGGCGGGCTTGGCTAGCGTGGCCGGTGTGTTGGGATTCCAAGTCGGGAAGTCAATCGGCGATACCATCTTTCAAACCGAGCGATGGACCGCAGCGATGGAGGAGGCCAAAATAAAGACTCGGGAGCTAGGCATTGAAACTCTTCGTTTAGAAGCGATCCGAAACAAAGATGATCAAGAGGACATCGACTTAACCCGCGATCCTGCAGAACGAATCCGACTCACCGAAAAACACGCAGACGCGTTAGCTAAACAACTTGGCAAAGTTGAAGATGGAGCACACGCAACAAAGGCAGCACTCAAAGCGATCACGGAAATCAAAGCGTTCAACGGGACGGACTTTCTTGGTCTCAAATCTGGTGCGTTCAACTTAATCGCAGGCAACAGCGTTGATCAACTGAAGGAGCAATTGATTCAGCAAGAGGCTACACGCAAGCAGTTGGCAGAAACGGTTAGGGAAACAGAGAAGTTAACGAACGAACGGACCCTTGCAAACCTCAAGACCAAAGAAGAAAACGCACTACGCGACAAGTCAGATTCGTACCTGTCTGGATTGCGTGACGAGGTGGAGCTGCTTAAAGCCAAAGGGAGCGAAATAGCTGGCATCAACGCTTCAAAGAATGCATTTGGCGACGAGGCAAAGGGCGAAGCCGTTCGACTGTTGCAAGAGAAGGAACGATTGCAAGTAGCAGAGGCGTCCGCCAAGAGTTCAGCCTCTTACGTTCAGTCACTACGCGAACAGGTTCAGCTATTGCGAGCAAGTGGTTCCGATAAGCCTGCGATCACCGCAGCACAAAAGACGGTAGCAGGCGACACCGTGGAAGCTACGACGCTCCTCCGCGAGATGGACGCCATACAAAACAAGGCCGCGTTGGAAAGGCAAGTTGCGGACGAGAAGTTGCGAACCGATGAGAACATAAAGAACCTCAGGCAAAAGGAAATTGAACGGCTGGAAGAGGAACGAATCCTACTCACACAGGGAGCAGAGGCCGCACGTGCATTCAATTTGGTAAAGCAGGGACTATCCGACACGGACGCCCAGGCACTCGCCAAACAGCAAACAAGCAATGACCTGTTGAAGCCGAAGGAACCAAAGGAGCAAAAGGCAGTCTCAGCCACTATCAACCAAGCGTTTGAGGCACGCTTATTGACGCGGGGACCAGCCGACGACATGGCTAAGATGACCGCACAGAACTCCGCGATCACGGCCGCCGAGTTGAAGCGACTCAATGCGACGATGGACCGTGAAGCACGAGAGAGAGCGAAGCAACCGAAGATTGTTTTTAAGCATGTCGGTTAGGGGCGTGGCGGCATTCGGGTCCCTTTCGGGTGGGTGCCATGCCATGCGGCGAAGAAAGTCCCTTTTTAGTGTAAACATAGTCCGGCGTTAGAGGGTTTTCGCGGG
>JANPLP010000686.1:0-6233 GCA_031426595.1 Planctomycetia bacterium
ATATCTCCAACGTGGTTTGGGCTCATTTTCTGGGACTTGGCATCGTTAACCCGGTGGATGATGTCCGAGTCAGCAACCCTCCGACCAATCCCGAGTTACTCGATGCACTCGGGGAGCATCTTGTCGAGTATCAGTTTGATGTTCGCAAGCTCGCGCGAGATATTTGCAACTCGAAAACCTATCAGCTCAAAACGCAGACGACGAGTTGGAATGAGTGGGACGATCGCAACTTCAGTCACGCACGTATTCGACGCCTGCGAGCCGAAGTGTTGCTGGACTGCATCAATCAAGTCACGAATAGCAGCGACAAATTAGCGGGATTACCGCTCGGCGGCCGTGCAATCGAAGTTCCCAACGGCGCGTCGGATAACTATTTCCTGGAAACATTCGGTCGCGCGTCGCGCAATACGCCGTGCAGTTGCGAAGTAAGCACATCACCCACTTTGTCGCAAGCGTTGCATTTACTCAACGGCGAGAACACTAGCGGCAAGATCGTCGATGGTGGGACCGTCGCAGCACTTTTGGCAGATGGAAAACCAGCGATCGAAGCGGCTGAGGCAATCTATCTCAGTTGTTTGACTCGCTCACCCACCGCTCGCGAGAAACAAGCGATCGCAGAACAACTAAGTGCATCGACCGATCCGCAACAAGAATTGACTGACCTGTTCTGGGCCCTCCTCAATTCGAACGAATTCATTTTCAACCACTAACATTTGCAACCACTCAATAGACAACTCATGCTATCCCACCATCTACATCTTAGAACTTTTTGCTTTGCAATCGCCACTTCGATTCTGCCTGCCGCTGTCGCAGTTGCGGAGGATGTCGTGGGCTTTGATCAAGTAAAACCGATTCTTCGCAAGCGGTGCGTTACTTGTCATAATCCTGACGAGCTGCGCGGCGAGTTGGACTTGAAGGAGCTCACAGCGATTCGGGCAGGTTCCGCATCAGGCGATGTCGTCGTTTCGGGCGATCCGGGAGCAAGCCTGCTCTATACGACACTCGCGCATCTCGAAGATCCGGTCATGCCGCCGAACAGTCCACAGATCCCAGCACGAGAGCAGGACATTATTCGCCACTGGATCGAGGGAGGTCTGGCGGAACGAACTGGTCCGAAGGCGGAAAGCGACCCTGCACGCGAAAAGCTTGACAGCAATAAGCCGCCAACGTCCGCATCTGGCAGTGCGGGAGAATCGGTCAAGGTTGCTATGAATGCCGCCACTTCTGGTAGTGAAGCGAGTAGCGAGGTAAGTAGTAAACCGAGTAGCAAAACGGCAGGCTTAGTATCGATTCGCGCGTTGCCGCAAGCGGAAGCGCTCACGGCGCTCGATGCGCATCCGACGCTCGATCTTGCAGCGGTCAAAGGGCTGCAACAGGCGGTGCTATTCAAACCTTCGACGGGCGAGTTACTGAATGCGATCAACATCCCAGCAGGGGACGTTTCCGATTTGCGATTCTCACGCGATGGCAAGCTGCTGATGGTCGCGGCTGGTCAAGCTGCCGTATCGGGCACTGTAACAGCTTTCGATGTCGTAACCGGCCAGCGAGTTTGGCAGGTAGCTGACGAAACCGACTCCATTCTCACTTTTGATCTTGCGCGTGATGGTCACATGTTAGCTGTTGGCGGACCATCGAAAACGGTACGTATTTATGAAGTACCAAGCGGACGAGAATTGCACGCGTTGAAGAAACATACCGACTGGGTGCTGAGTGTTCGCTTCAGTCCTGATGGATTGCTACTGGCAAGCAGCGATCGCTTTGGTGGCATCTTTGTTTGGGAACCGATCCAAGGGACAGTGTTCCACGGATTAAAAGATCACGTTGGCGCTGTGCACGCAATCACTTGGGACGTGGATTCGGAAACGTTGATCTCGGGTGGTGAAGATGCCAAGTTACGCACATGGAATTTGCATCACGGCGAGTTGACGAGTAGTTGGGATGCGCAGGTGGGCGCTATCCTTGATCTCGTGCGAGGCAGCGGCTTCATCGCGGCTGCTGGGCGAAGCGGCAATGTGAAGGTCTGGTCGAATCCAGAAACGATGGTCGCCCGCTGTGAAGTGGGCGAGCAAGCGGAAACGCTGGCGCGGACCGCTGACGGGAAGCATTTAATCGTTGGCGATAGTCGCGGCCAAATATCGGTCATGAAATCCGAAACGCTTGCCCCGATCAGCGCGATCGAGTTACCGAAAGACGCTGGCGCGATGCAGCAGTTGCTAGTTCGCTTGGATAAAGCGGAACAGCGTTACACTCTGGAGCTGAAGTCGCAAGCATTAAGTCCAGCACCCACGGCGTTAGCGGAGTCACGGGTTAACGCTCCGGTAGACATTCAGGAGCAATCGCGAAATGAGAGCACTGTGCAGCGCGAAAGAACAAGCCCGAGACTCAACTCCGAACTCACGGCTGAATTGGAAGTGAATCGGCGGCAGGTAGTTGAAGTTGAAGAACTGCTGCAACAATCCAATCGCGTGCTAAGCAGTTTGGCGCAGAACAACGAGCGGCTCGTGGAACTACTACGACAGTCCAGTGACGCGCAGACCGAACTGGCTCAGCAGATCAGCCAACAAGCGCGAATACTTGAATCGTTGCGAGCGCGTACGCAGCAACTGGAACTGGGTTCGGCTAAATAGCTTCTGTCCGAAATTGCATCTCACGCCGTTTAACCCTCACTGGGCTCAACAATCATCAGGAAAGTATCAGCATGAAAGCGCGCTCCACTCTAACACTGGTGACTGGTTTGCTGCTGGCCGGTTCAATCGCGTTGCAACTGCGGGCCGAGAACTGGCCGGGCTGGCGCGGTCCGGATGGCGACGGGCATACAAAAGAAGTTAATCTGCCAGTGAGCTGGAGTGCGACGGAGAATGTTTTGTGGAAGATTCCCGTGGCGGGCAGTGGGCATTCCTCGCCGATTGTCTGGGAGCAGGCTGTGTTTGTAACCACGTGTTATACCGACACGCTATCGCGACGACTGCTGAAGATCAACCGCGATACAGGAAAGGTGTTGTGGGATCGCGAGATTGCTGTTTCTCCCATAGAAGAGATGCATCGCGATAACTCGCCCGCCTCGGCAACTCCGGTAACAGATGGTGAGCGCGTTTATGTGGCCTTTCTAGTGAATGGTGAGTTGGAAGTTTCTGCGATCGATTTTGCGGGTGAGAAAGTTTGGACAAAAAGGGTGGGAACTTTCGAAGCATCGCACGGATTTTGTTCCAACTTAGTGTTGGAGGGGGAGCGAATTTTCCTGAGCGGTTTGCAAGATGGTCCCGACGCATTCGTCGCGGCGCTAAACAAACTTTCGGGTGAGGTGGTATGGAAAGTTCCTCGCACCAAGCGTGTTCGTTCGTACTCAACTCCGCTGGTGTGCTCCATTCACGGCCGACCAGCGGTGCTGCTTTCTGGAGCTGAACAAACGGCTGCATACGAGCTTTCAACTGGCAAGACGATTTGGGAGCTCGATGGCCCAGGCTCGAAAACTGTTTCGTCGATTGTTACTTGCAAGGTGAGCGATCTCGCTTTCATCTGCGGCGGGCGCGACAATCAGTTTTTCGCTGTTGAAATGAACCCGCATCAGGCGGCTGTATCAAGCCCTCCGACGATCGCTTGGAAGGCCATCAAAGGGATTCCGTATATGACTTCACCTTTGCTTTCCAAGGGTAAATTGCATGTTTTGTCGGACGAGGGCATCTACCGATGTTACGACCCCGCAAGCGGCAAAGTGCTTAACGAAGTTCGCGCGGTGGGAGCGATTCAGGCTTCGATGGTCGCAAACCGTGATTTCATTTACATCACTGAAATGAGTGGTCGGACGACGGTTGTTAAGAACGATGAGAACTGGACCGTGGTCGCCAAAAATGATCTTAACGAAAGAGTCATCTCATCGCTGGCGGTTTCGGAGGGGACCATCTTCATTCGCACTGCGGAGTCGCGATTTGGGATCGGGAAAAAGTAGAAGAAAGTATTAACACGTACGATAATCGGTGTCAGCTAAAGAGTAGCTTTCTGTAGTCGAGAGAGCACTTCAGGGGTGAGCGGTGCCGTGGCGCCTCGCCGGCTGGCGGCGAATGCGCCGCACAAATTGGCTGCGTTCACTATACGAGGAGCGGGCCAATCGAGCACTAGACCAATCGCCAGCGCAGCGCTCGCAGCATCACCGGCGCCGACGCTATCGGCATTTGGTTCAGCGGCCAAACGCGGCACTTCGGCAACGATCTGTTCACCTCTGGATTGCCAGCAGCATCCGGCGGCTCCGCGAGTCCAAAACACGGCGTGTAGTGCAAACTGCGTCTGTAGTTGCGAGGCAATCTTCGATCCGTCCGATTGCTCGTCGAGATAAAACCACTCGGCGAGCTGCTGGAGTTCCTCAAGATTGCATTTGAGCACGTCGGCGTGCTGGAGACTGAGCGAAACGCTCTCAAGACTGGGAGGTGGATTACGAAGATTCAGATCCAAAATCTTGATCGCCGACGAGCACGACTCTAGCAAGTGAAGCAGGGTCCCGTGCGACTTAGGCCCCAGTTGCACCAACGTACCAAAGCAGATCGCGGTAGCTTGCGTGGCGAGCGAGGCCATTGCAGAGTCGCTTTCAATGGACTCCCAGGCCACGTGGCGGCCGATCGTATAGCTAGGTTGTCCGTCGGCGTCGAGCTTCACATCGACGAAACCGGTGGGAACCTCCAAATCGGTTTGGATGGCTGACAAATCCAGCGTCGATCCAGCTAGTCTTTCGAGAATCATCTGGCCGTGGCGATCGCGTCCGATCCGCGTCACGAGAGCTGCTTTGCATCCCAAATGCCCGCCTAGCTCGGCAGCTCGGAGTGAAAAGTTTAGCGGCGCGCCCCCCACGACTTCGCCGGATGGAAGTTTATCGATCAAGGCTTCGCCGAAGCCGATAACAAGCGGTACCACTTAAGATTTTCTATCCATTATTGAAGAACTCGGACTTGGATTCATGGGACTTGCTAGCAGTGCTTAATCGCCTTGGGGCCACCTTGCTTTTGTGCTCATACAAAAAAAATGAAAGGCGCAATTGTCAGCTCGCTACAATGACAGGTTTAGTTTTGGTCTTCGCTGATCAGCCGACTTGCCGTGCGGCGATCTTCAGGACGGATTGTACCAAAAACTAATGGGTGTTCAGTTTTAATTTGTTGAGCAAGATTACTGGAAAACAACATGCTTGATCGTCTGTCGCGCCGCCACTTTACCACTTCGCTCGCTATGTTCGCATCCCTTGGATTGGGCAAGCGTGCCTTGGGAGATAACTGGCCGTGCTGGCGCGGGATCAATCGTGACGGTAAGTGCGCGACGAAGCTGCCCACCGTTCTAACGCAACTTCGGGAGGTCTGGTCCGTTCCACTAGGCGATAGCTATAGCGGCCCGATTGTATCTGACAAGCATGTATTAGTGACGGAGACTGTGAATGCGAAGAACGAAACGTTGATTGCCCTCGCGCGGGAAACAGGCGCTGTTGTTTGGAAGAAAGAGTGGGAAGGCGCGATGAGCGTGCCTTTCTTTGCCAAGAGCAACGGCGATTGGATTCGGTCGACTCCTGCCACCGACGGCAAGCGGATTGTGGTTGGCGGGATGCGCGACGTCGTGGCTTGTTTTGATGTTGAATCGGGGAACGAATTGTGGCGAGTCGATTTTAATAAAGAACATAACGTCGAGTTGCCTTCGTTTGGACTGGTCTGCTCGCCGTTGATCGATGGTGACTTTGTCTACGTTCAGGCGGGTGGCGGCGTACGTCAAATCCGCTTGGCCGATGGTCAACTGGGTTGGATCGCGATGAAGGAAGCGGGTGGGATGATGGGT
The DNA here is from genome assembly GCA_031426595.1 of Planctomycetia bacterium. GTDB lineage: Bacteria > Planctomycetota > Planctomycetia > Pirellulales > Pirellulaceae > Aureliella. The sequence goes on from JANPLP010000686.1 coordinate 5,806, forward strand.
GGGGCGTTCTCTTCGCCAGTGATTGCTGAGCTAGGGGGAGTTCGGCAGTTGATCGCGGCTACGCGTGAGGCGATGGTTGGAATCGATCTCGCCAGCGGCAAGGAAATTTGGCAGCGTCCGATTCAATCCTTCCGAGCGATGAATATCTTGACACCGACTGTGTTCGGTCAGCAGGTTTTTACCAGCAGTTATGGTGGTCGTTCGCAAGCGATCAATGTAAAAGCAGCTGCCGATTCAGCATGGACGACCGAGCTGGCATGGGAAGGAAAATCAGAGGCTTACATGTCATCGCCGGTAGTGGTTGGTGACTACGCTTACTTGCACCTCAAGAATCAGCGAGTGTGCTGCATTGATCTGAAGGATGGATCGGAAAAATGGCGGACGCAGCCTTATGGTAAGTACTGGAGCATGGTGACGGATGGCGAGCG
>JANPLP010000687.1:0-2946 GCA_031426595.1 Planctomycetia bacterium
AGCCCGTGAGCACGACCCTAGAGCGGAGCGTCAATGGCGTAAGCGCGAATGGCCGCGCATAAAAAAGGGGCTCAAAACTACAAGCTAGCTTTGTTTTAATTGATGAATCGGGCTTTATGTAACAACCATTGGTGCGTCGAACTTGGTCCAAGTGCGGTCGTACGCCGGTGCTCAAAGCGTGGGATCGTCACGATCGACTAACTGCCATCACAGCGTTGGTCTTCGAGCCGCATCGCAAGCGGGAGTTCAGCATGTACTTTCAGTTGCAGCGCCGCAACGCGAACGCAGCGTCGTTCGTTTGGTTCTTGACCGAGTTGCGAAAAGAGCTGCGAAATCAGATGATCGTCATATGGGATCGACTAGCCGCTCATCGTCGCACCGAAACGCTCTTTCGGCAGCTGGAGTTTCCATGGGCAAGCTTCGAGTACTTACCGGCCTACTGCCCTCAGTTGAATCCGGTAGAGCATGTTTGGGCCACAACCAAGTACGGAAGACTCGCCAACTGGCCCGCTCCCGACATTGATCAGCTTAACGACCGACTGACTAACGAATTCGAAAAGCAACAGGCCGAACAGGAACTACTCCAAAGCCATTTCAAGTGGGCAAAGCTAGAACTGGAATAAGTCACGTTGCCTGCGCAGCAGTCAATAGGTCGGTGAATTGCACTGGATGGAAGATGCGAGCGTTTAAAGCTGCAGGCTAACTATTACCACTCGGATTTACGAGGAACCTTTGTCGGAATCAAGAATCAACAAGTATTCAAACATTCTTAATCCGGACTGTAATTGACAAAACAGCATTTCGGTGTGACGTTTACTTTGGTAATACTGGAAAGATTGTGAGACACTTGTAGGCGTGGCCAAGAAGGAACGAAAGATTACAACAGGCGGTGCATCAGAGTCGACAGTCCCGATTATTAATGCGGGAAGGTTACCTATTCTTGTTAGAATAGTACTTTATAGGAAAAGGTTGGAAGAGTCGCTAACTTTCAAGTCGCTCAATAGTGCTACGCATGGTTGGGCAGAAGACGCAGTCGTTCCGATTGCGGTATGGGACAATAGCCATAGTGCCGAAGAACCCCGAGTTAATGCTCCTATTCAGCTGATAGACTGGACGCACCAGCCAGCGAATACCGGACTTGTTGAAGCTTACAATGCCGCCTTGGAAATAGCTAAGAGAGATGGGTTTCCATGGATGTTATTATTAGATCAAGATACAAATCTTACTGAGGAGTACTTGCTCTCCGCGGTTGAGGCCGCGCTTACGGCATCGCCTGACGTGGTGGCGATAGTACCGAAGATTCTTGTGAATGGTGTTCAACGATCTCCAAACGGGCATATTTTCGAATGCCCCATCGGTCCCATTGTGTGCAGAGCGCCTGGAGTATCGGAATCATTAATCTATGCGATTAACTCAGGAATGCTCGTGAGGACCGAGTTTCTGGAAAAAATAGGTGGCTATTCGGCAGACTATCGACTGGATGCTGTTGACCATTGGTTCTGCCGGGAAGTTTATCGACGCGGGAAAAAGATTGCTGTGCTTCCGTTTGAGTTTGAGCATGGCTTGTCCGTGTATGACAAAGAGAACTATGTCAGCTTGAGTAGGTTCGAGGGCATCATGGTGGCACAGTCAACTTTCGCACACTCCGCGAGCGGACTGTTTTCGAAGTTGCTGTATGCAGCCATGCTACTGTTGCATTCGATTTCTCAGGCGATAAGAAGACCGGGGAAAGGCTATGCGAGCTTGGCCTTTAGAGAGTGGTTACGATTTCTCAAGAATTGGAAGAATCGTAGATAAATCATGGCGATTGCACGACGTTTCAGAAACCTTCTGTGTCAAGCGATTCACGCACTGCGGACCGCTGGCTTTACAGGGCTCCCTGAAGGATGGGGGGCCTTTTCAAAATCTACACATGCAACGACATTACTGGGCGATCTTAGTGGAGTAGAAGTGGGAGGTTCGGCGCACAATGACTATTGCTTGAGCACTCGAAACATAGACTTCGTAGATCATGTAGTTCAAGACACCATCTATGCCCGTGAGCAGAGACGCTTGTGCGGCAGAGTGATGCCGGTAGATTTAATCGCCCCAGGCAATTGTATACCTATCGAAGATGTATCAACAGACTTCGTACTTGCCTCGCATGTTATAGAGCATTTCTACGATCCAATAGAGGCGATCATCGAGTGGGTGAGAGTAGCTAAGCGATATGTCTATATAGTCGCGCCGCATCGCGACCGAACGTTTGACCGTGATCGGGAACCGACTCCCGTAGAAGAGCTTTGCAAAAGGCACCTTGAGCCAGCGTCAAGCAGACCCACGCACGATAATCACTGGTCGGTTTGGAGAACTTCGGAATTCGTTGAACTCGTCGAATTCATGGGGCTGCCTATTGAGTGCATTAACGACGTGGATGACAAGGTTGGGAACGGGTTCACCGTCGTGATTGGTGACCTAATCAGCTTTGATCGGGAACGCTGGAAACACAACCTTCGAACGAAGTTGGACTTTCCCACCGGAAAAAGCTCACACCCACTGAATGGGCCTAGGTTACCAAGGTAACAAAAAGCTATCAACATTCTGTCTAGCAGGTTGCGTCGCAGGGGTGCTTGTGTTTGCGGGTTTCGCCATTGCGTGTTTAGAGAGATTGTAATCTGCTAAAAATTGCAATCTAAAGTGCACTTACCCTACTGTAAGATTAAATTTGGGATATCAGACATGATTGCACTTCTGGGAGGGCGGGGTTATATAGGTAGCAGTGTAGCCGGAAGGCTAGACGCATTGGCTATCCCTTTCGTGATCATTAGGCGTTCAGAGGTCGATTACTATCGTGCTGATGTCTTAGTAGAAGAATTGGATCGGTTAGGTGCATCCTTTCTGATCAACGCAGCTGGATACACGGGCAAGAAGGCACCCTGGGACGCTTTTTGGGGCCAGCGTTATGCC